>CALJWR010000051.1 GCA_937976685.1 uncultured Verrucomicrobiae bacterium | reverse complement strand
GGCGGGCTCCGATCTTGCGACGTCGTCGGCCGCAGCCAGCAGGGCGAAGCAAGCGGTCGCGATCACTGAGATCCCATGATGCGAATGGAGTCGGGCTGTACGAGGACGGGTGGGTTTTCGCATGGCGGCAAGCCTTGCAGTATGAGCCGGGTTTGTCACCCACGCCGGCCACCGAATGGTTCTGCGGGGCCTCGGTTCAGCCGGTCCACATCCCGCTCTTTGCCGGAGACAAGCCCTTGCTGGGCACTTACCAAACCCGCTCGATCGAGCGGCGCTGCCAGAGGAACTCGAACATGTTGCCCTCGTGCGGCTGATCCCAGGAGATTTTCATCGTCGAAACGGGACCGATGTTGAGTCGCTCGATGTGGGGAAAAGCCTCCAGTTGTTCGATGAACGCCGGATCCTTCGTAATCGCCGTGCAGGCGAGGGTGTAGCCAATGCGGTGGAGCATTTCCGCCTGGGGCACTTCGACCACGCTGGCGTAGGGACAAAGAAATTCCCGGTTCGCGAGGGGATGATCGAACGAATCGCAGCGGACAATCGTGGGACGCAGGTACACGCCGCCCTCGAACTCAACCTTCCGCGGCCCGCCCCGATAACGGGCTGTGACCTCCTCTGCGCCCTGGGTTTTGAGGCCCTCTTCGATCTGCCCATCAATGAAGTCGGCCATCTTGGGGTTTGCGAACCCGCTGAGGCGGGCCCCCGGATCCTCCGGTCGCGTCGGTTGCACCGGCCCGAGCTCGCGCGCCAGGGCGTCGGCAATCGCCGCGCCAAAACGGGGCACGACGATGGCGCTGGCGTTGATGCAGGAGCGACCACCGTTCTCACTGATCGAGCTCACCATCACGGGCAGGTACTCGCGCCAGTTCTCGATGCAGTCCCCGCCGACCAGAATCTTGCTCCAGCCCGGCCCGTGGATCTGAATGGCCGGGTTGTTCGCGTACTGGGCAGTGGTGGCCTTGTCGCCGAAGATCAGCGCCCGGCCGCACTGGCTGAGGATCGTCGCCGCACCCTCGTGGTCGGTCGGATAAAAGCCAAACGCCTCTGCCGGCACCCCGGCGGCGATAAACGCCTGAATCAACCGATATGGCGTCCACGGTTCCTCCTTGCCGGGCTTGATCACCACGGGCGTCTTGAGGGCAACGGCCGGCAGCCAGAGGGAATTCACCGCCGGCGAGTTGCTGGGCATGACCAAGCCCAACGCCTGCGTGGTCGGGAAAAAGCTCAGGCGCGTCCCGAACTGCTCGCCGAAACCACGGTCTAGGATGGTCAGGTCGAGCCCGCGCGAGAGGCCGTTGAGGACCGTCTTCAAGTGGGTCAGCGCGTAATGGATCTTGGCCATGTTGCGCCGGACCATCACGTGCGGAAGACCGCTGGTGGCGCTCAGGGTGGCGACGTACTGATCGGCGGACTGGGTGTGGCCACGGTCGCCCAAGGGCAGCGTGCCGTTCAGGAACAATTCGCCCGCCTGCGCCGACAATTCAATCAACTGCTGGACCGTGAACCGCTTCAGGGCGGCACGACTGGCCGCGATCTTCGCCAGGTCGCGCCGGACGATGCCGCCGTTGACCTGCGACACCAGGGCCTTGACCTCGCCGGTGCGGTGGTCCTTGACCTCGATCTTTTCCAGGCTGTCGTAGCTGCGGCCCAACCGCAGGACCGGCAGGTGGGGAATGCTGCTTGTGTCGCCCATTGGCGATTGAACCTAGCCGGAATTCCGCAACGTGCCAGTACCGACCGGCGCGAGTGGACCGGACAGAGAACCTGCGATTCGAAGCCTGGTTCGGCCAGCTTGCCTTCCCCGGTCACCGTTTGGACCGCGCGTACAGGTGATTGATTCCCAGCCAGGTCAAGAGCAGCGCCCCGGTGGCCGTGCCGGCAACCGAGAAGGGCACCGCGGCGATCATGCCCAGCAGTGCCGCCCAGCCAAAAGCCCGGGCGCGGGACTGGCCGAGCGAATGCCGGTGGAGCAAGAACGTCGGGAGAAACACGGAAGCGAAGGCCAGGGGGACCGTCACCAACCACGAAATGACTGCCCAGTCGGCCAGATTCCAGAGGTTGTCCACGACCAACAGGGCTACGGCGGCCAGAGGATGCACCGGCGGCGACGCGACCCGAGCCTCCCCGCGAGCGCTGCGGGGAATCTCGCTGACGATCTCCGCCTCGATCGGTGCCGAGCGGCCGTAGGGTGTATCGCGATTCATGCTCTTCGCCCCGGCAAGCACCGGGGCCATGGGGAACGTTGAGCGGTTCCGACGCGTCGTCCAGTGCATTTAAGCGGACCCGCCAGGCGGCCAACCCTTGCCACCATGCCGGGCCAGATTCGGTGTGGATTTTCGCTTGGTCCGCGCGATGCCCGGTGAATCCCACCCGGCGCCGCATCCACCGGGCGTTGATGCCGGGACTGCTCTGCCATCTCCCCCTCGTGACGGGACAGGAATGCCCTTGCTCCCGGCGAGCCCGTGACCTATCGGTTGGCCATGGCGCGAAAACCGATCGTCGCGGCGCCGGACACCGGCTCCAACAACGTCAACCCGCCGGGCAAACCGGCTGAAAGCTCCACCGCATGAAAACCCACGATCTGTCGCGCTTCGTCTCGCTCCCGCTCGCCCTCGGCTGTCTGCTGCTCGAGGCTGCGGAACTCCGCGTCCCCGCGTTCACGGCTTACACCTTGCCCGACCCGGAAGGCGCACGGATTTCAGAGCGCACCGGTGTGACTCGCTGGACCAATTCCGCCGTGACCGTGAACTGGTACGGCCGGTTCACCAACACCGGTGACGCGTCGGCCAAGGTCGTCCTGCGCCTGCCGGAGGGCACCACGTCGCGACTCCAACTCACCGTTGGCGAAGAGGCCCGTGAAGTCCGCGTAACTGGACTGGGCGGCACCTCCCGGGTGACGGCGGACTTTGGGGCCTTCTCCATCGCCCGAACCGGCTACCAGCGATTCGAGCTTGCCTCGCTCAATCCTCCGGGCGCGCCCTTTGGCGACCTCGAGGCACTCCTGCTGAGCGGTTCGGCGGCCGCGGGCGCTCACTTCAACCTCAAGGAACGTCGCAACGCCGCGTCGGTTCACCTGACCTATCCGGTGCCCGCCAGCGCCAACATCGCGGCCTTCTATTGCGAGATTACGGCGGTCGAGGATCCTTCCGCGACGTTCTACATGGCCTGCGGCTGGCATCGCGGCTACTTCGGCATGCAGGTGAACAGCCCGTCCGAGCGCCGCATCATCTTCTCCGTCTGGGACAGCGGGAACGAGGCGGTGGATCGCAACAAGGTCGCGGACGAGAACCGGGTGAAGCTGCTGGGCAAGGGCGATGGTGTGTTCAGCGGCGACTTCGGCAACGAAGGCACCGGCGGCCACAGTCATCTCAAATACCCGTGGAAGACGGGGGAGAAGCAGCGGTTCCTCGTGACCGCCCAACCCACCAACCAGACCTTCACGGTCTTCTCGGGCTACTACTTTCACCCCGATTCGCGGCGCTGGATGTTGATCTCCTCATGGCTGGCGCCGAAAGAGGGCGGCTGGCTCAAACGACCGCACAGTTTCAGCGAGAACTTCTGGGGCAGCAGCGGCCACCTGGTGCGCAAGGCCCGTTACGGCAATCAGTGGATCCGCACCGACGCCGGCGAGTGGATCGAACTGGTGACCGCGAGCTTCAGTCACGATCCCACCGGGCGCGAAGACCGCCTCGACCGCTTCATGGGCGTGGAGCAAGGCGAGTTCTTCCTCAGTCACGGGGGCTTCGTCGAGGGCTTCACGGCGTACGGCGAGCAGTTCACCCGGCCTGCCACGGGCAAGGCGCCGGCCGGCCTCGAATTGCCGGCCAATCGGTGGTGAGTCGCCGGCGGCCGGGCGATGACACAGCGAGCTGCCCGGCCGGACCGC
>CALJWR010000050.1 GCA_937976685.1 uncultured Verrucomicrobiae bacterium | reverse complement strand
CATCAAGATGGTTGGCAACGTCTGAACAGCCTTCCGGTTCTTGTCAGCAACCGTCCAGCAACCGTGCTCGAGTCAACAAGTGCCCGCCTTGAGAGCGGCACGCAGCCACTTATTCACCGTCGTCCAGCGATCCAAGTGTTTGGGCCCAGCTTGACAGCGATGATTCGCCCGCCTATCCACCGGCCATAATACGGTTGTTTCTTCCTCAGGCATCCGGTAGTACTAACGGCCCATGAAGCTGACCATCGCCAAGGATCAATTGACCCTCGGTTTGCAGTCCGTTCAGAACATCGTCGGCAGCCGCACGACCCTGCCCATTCTCTCGAACGTCCTGCTGCGGGCTGCTGACAACCAACTGGAACTGACCGCCACCGACTTGGATGTGACGATCACCTGCGTGGTGGAAGCCCAAGTCGTGAAGGCGGGGGCGACCACGGTGCCAGTGAAGAAGCTCTTCAGCATCGTCCGTGAACTCGGCGTACCGGAGGCGGACTTGGAGGTGGACGACAAGCATAGCTGCGCGATCCGGGCGGGAGCGTCCTTTTTCCGGATTAATGGGCTCCCGGCGGAGGAGTTTCCGCCGATGCCCAACTTGGCCGATCGCAAGAAGGTCACCCTGCCCCAAGACAAGTTGCGGGGGATGCTGCGGCGAACGGCCTTCGCGGTCAGCACGGACGAGACCCGCTACGTGCTGAATGGCATCTTCATGAGTTTCAAGGACCACAAAGCCACCATGGTGGCCACGGACGGGCGGCGTCTGGCCCTGACCGATGAGGAGGTGGACGTTGCGGCAGAGTGTCAGGGTGAGTTCATCATGCCCAGCAAGGCCATCAACGAGCTGACGCGATTGTTGCAGGACAAGGGGGAGGCCGAGATCAGTTTTTCCGAGAACCAGGCCGCTATTCGTTTGCGGGGCGAAAGCGTTCCGCCAGTGACCATCGTCACCAAGCTGGTGGAAGGATCGTATCCCAACTACCGGCAGGTCATTCCAGCGGAAAGCCGGGAGCGGATCGGGCTGATGCGGGAGGAGTTTCTGCAAGCATTGCGGCGAGCCGAGATCATGACCAGCGACAAGACGAATTCGGTGAAGCTGGCCTTCGGCAAAAATGCCCTGGCGATCACGGCCAACACACCCGAAGTGGGCGAGGCCCGGGAGACCTTGGCGATCAACTTCAAGGGTCGCGAGATCGCGGTGGCCTTCAACCCCAGCTACTTGTTGGATGCCTTGAAGGCGCTGGACGTGGATGAAGTCTTCTTCGAGCTGACAGACGAGTTGAGCCCCGGGGTCGTGAAGATCAATGGCCCCTTTCTCTACGTCATCATGCCCATGCGGATGAACTGACCGTCCAGTGGAGAGCTGTGTCAAACAGGGCCGCGATGTTCGCCGGCGGCACCGTGGCTTGAATGTTGTGGACGGTGGCGCAGACATAGCCGGAACGGGGAGCCAAGGCATCCAGATTGGCCGCCGTTTCCGCCGCGACATCGGGGGGAGATCCTGAACTCAAGGTTCCTTGGGAATCACAGGTTCCGCCCCAGAAAACAAGGCGGTCGCCGAACTCAGCCTTCAAGCGCCCCGGCTCCATACCCGCGGCGCTGGTCTGGACAGGGTTCAGAATGTCCACCCCCATCTCAATGAGTGAGGGGATGAGCGGATAGAGCGCGCCGTCCGAGTGCAGCATGACCTTCCAGGAGGTGCGTTGGTGAATCCAGTCCAGGCCGCGCTGGTAGGCCGGCAGGACCAGTTCGCGGAAAGCTCGGACCGACAGGAAAGGCGCGCGCTGGGTGCCGAAATCGTCAGCAATCTGGAGGATCTGCACCCGGTCGCCCACGGCGCCATGCAGGGCTTCCAAGTTTTCGAGCCAGACAGCGGTCAGTTTCCGGTACAGAGCGCGCACGTAATCGGGCTCCGTGGCAAAGGTGACCATCCACGAATCGAACCCGCCCTGCCCCAACCCGTAGAACAACTCGTAAGGCGGGCCCAGAGGAGCAATGATGGCTTTGTCCGTGGTCGAAAACAGGCGCCGGGCCTCGGTGGCAAGGTGGTCCAACTCAGCCGGCGCCAGCCGGGGCGGTTCCCAAGCATCAAGCTCTGGGTGCGTCGCTCCGGGATACCGTTCCAGCCGATCGAAGTAAAAGCCGCCGGCCGGCATCAGGCCGATCGCCTCGCCGTCGCGAAGGATCATCAGCGAGCCGTCGTCACCGCGGACCGGCTCAAAGTCCCCGGGAACCTCGGCCTCAAGCGCTTCTCCAAAACGGAAAGTCTTCCACCGCTCGTTCCGCAGGCCGAAGGCAACACACGGTCGATACAGACCAACGCAATCCGCCCCAAACCGGGCCGCCACCTCCGGCTCGATTTCCGCGAGCATTTGGAACAGGTCAAAGACCCGAACCGGACGGTGCGTGGCAAAACCGAGAAATTCCCGCAAACGCTCGTAGGCCAGGGCGGCAATGCCGGTCTGACGAGTGCCGCCAAAGTCCACCGGGAGGCGATCCACCGGTTCGTGGTTAATCGCCGCCAGAATCCGTTCGCGTGAAGTCATGAGGGAGACTGGTTGGCAGCGAGCCGCGAAGACTCACAGACCGCTGGGCTGGTCAATCAACGTGAGCGGCAGGGAGAAACGCCGGCTCAGAAGCTCCGCCAAAGCCCGCACCCCGAACGTCTCCGTGGCATAGTGGCCGGCGTAAAGGACGTTGACCCCCAACTCTTGAGCGAGGGCAAAGGTCCAGTGAGGGCCTTCGCCGGTGATGAAGGTGTCCACACCGGCTGCGGCGGCTTGGCCCAACTCGGCCCCCGCCCCGCCGGTGCATATGCCGATTCGGCGACACACCGACGGCCCAAACGGCAGCAACGTCACCGCGCCGCCACCGACCGCCGCCCGGAGTCGGTCCACCAACAGAGTCCGCGGCAATCGCGTGCGAGCGAGACGGCCAATCAAAGCCCCTCTGGACTCGAAGAAAGCCTGAGTGTGGCGCAACCCCAGAGCGCGCGAGAGCAGCGCGTTGTTGCCGATGCGGGGGTGCGCGTCCAGTGGCAGGTGAGCGCTGTACACGGCCAGGTTGTGGTCCAGCAGCAATCGCAGCAGCCGATAATTGACCCCGGTCCAGGGAATGCGCCGGGTCCAAAACAGCCCGTGATGGACCAGCAGCAGGTCAGCCCCTGCCTCGATCGCGAGCTGAACCGTCCCCAAGCTCGCGTCCACCGCAGCGGCGAGCCGCGAGACCCGGCCGCGATTCTCCACTTGCAGGCCGTTGACCGCGCCGTCCCAATCCTGAAAGGCCGACGGGCGAAGCAGCCGATCGCAGGTCTGGACCACGGAAACGAGTGTGACGGCAGGCATGGGACGATGGAACCAGACCGGGCCGGCAAGGCAAGTGGCGCGACGAACATCGGGACTTGACCCGGAGCGAACAGGAGCGGCCAAGAATCACGCATGAACTGTCCCAAGTGTCCGAATCAAACGCTGGTCAGCCGCGAAGTGCGGGAAATTAACGTTGACCAGTGCAGCCATTGCGGCGGCATCTGGTGCGATCCCGCGGAACTGTCGAAGCTGCTCGCCCTAGCTGACGGGGAGGCGCGCCGAGTCGCGGGAGGCCGGGCGGATCCAGCGGTCAATGCTCGCGCGGGGAAGTGCCCGCGCGATGGCAAGCAGATGATCCGCGTGGCCAGCGCGCGGAAGCGGGAAGTCATCATCGAGACCTGTCCGGACTGCCGCGGCGTCTGGCTGGACGGCGGCGAACTCAAGGAGCTGCTGCGGGCGTGAGGAGAAGCCTCCCATAGACGAATCCAAGTTCGGACCCGGGAACGAAGAGGAAAGCTTGTTCACCGGTCTTTGAGGCGTAGGGTCCGGCCTCATGCGAGTAAAGTGCCTCGTCGGGACCTTGCTGCTGTTTCTTCAGTTCCCCGGCGCAGCTTCGAGTCTCAGGGCTGATCGTCTCCCGTCACCGGAGCTGAATCTCCGGCTCGCTGCCCCGATTCAGAGCTGGGATGAGGCCATCCCGCTGGGCAACGGGACCATGGGCGTCCTGCTGTGGGGCGAGACCAACCTCCTGCGGCTGTCGCTTGATCGTGGCGATCTGTGGGACGAACGGCCTTCCAAAGCCCACGTGAAGGTCAAGGACCGCTTCACTTGGGCGGCGATGCAGCAGATGGTGGCGGCGACCAACATGGCGGAGTTCCACCGCGTCTTTGACTCGAACTACGATTACAATGGTCCGCCCACGAAGCTCCCCGCCGGCCGGGTCGAGATCACGCTGGACCCCGCGCAGGTCGTCGAGGCCTTCGAGTTGAACCTCGCCACGGCCGAGGGTCTCGCGCACTTCAAAGGGGGCGGCGAAGCGCGCGTGCTGGTCAACGCTGCCAGCGTGAACGAACCGGTCGCGCTCATGCACATCTCCGGGCCGCCGATTCGCGAGGTTCGCCTCAGAAGCCCCGACGCCGTGAACAAGCTCGGTTATCCCCCGGCAACCGCCGGCCAGGCGGAAGGACGGCGGTGGTTTGAACAGGAAGCCGCGGACAGATTCGCCTACGCGGTGTGCGCCGGCTGGAGAAGGGTCGGCAAGGCGACAGAATTGGCCGTAACGGTCGCCACCACCAAGGAGGGAAAAAGCCCGTTGGCCGTGGCGCGACAACGAGTCGAGGCCGCCCTGCAGTTCGGGTACACGACTCAGCGAAAAGCTCATGCCGAATGGTGGGCTGCGTTCTGGGCACGGTCCTGGGTGCGCCTGCCGGAGACACATCTGCTGCGGCACTATTACCTGGTCCGGTACTTCTACGGAGCGGCCTCGCGGCGGGGCGCGCCGCCGATGCCACTGCAAGGGGTATGGACCGCTGATGCCGGCGAGCTACCGCCCTGGAAGGGCGACTATCACAACGACCTCAATACCCAGATGACCTACCTGGCGTACCGGACTTCCGGCGACTTCGAAGAAGGGGTCTCCTTCCTCGACTACCTGTGGAACCTCCTGCCGACGTTTCGGCAATTCGCGCGGGACTTCTACGGAGCACCCGGGGCCGCGGTGCCGGGCGTGATGAGTCTGGCGGGGCAGCCCCTGGGCGGGTGGGGGCAATACAGCCTCTCGCCGACGATGGGCGCGTGGAACGCCCACCTGTTTTACCTGCATTGGCGGCACACCGGCGACGAGGTCTTTCTCCGGGAACGCGCGCTGCCTTTTTGCCGTGAGATCGGCGAGTGCCTCCGCGCGTTGCTCAAGCCGGACGCCAACGGAGTGCTGGTGCTGCCGCTGTCCAGTTCGCCGGAGATCTTCGACAACACGCGGCGGGCGTTCTTGCAGCCGAACAGCAACTACGATCTGGCCAGTTTGAAGATGTTGTTCCTGGCGCTGGCCGAGATGGCCGACGCCGTGGGTCAGCCGGACGAAGCCCGGCAATGGCGCTCGTTGGACCGACAGCTCGGCGGCTGGCACCTGGCGGAAGACGGGACCCTGTTGCTGGACGCCAGGACGCCGCTGCCGGACAGCCACCGGCATCTGTCGAATCTGATGCCCATTCATCCCTTCAATCTGATCACGGTGGACGGCGGCGGCCGCGATCGCCGGGTGATCGCGGCCAGTCTCAAAGACTGGGAGGCCAAGGGCACCGGAGGCTGGTGCGGGTACAGCTTCTCCTGGATGGCCTGTCTGCGGGCCCGGGTAGGGGATGCCGAGGCCGCGCTCCGCAACCTCGACATCTTCGCCCGGGCGTTCGTGCTGCGCAACGGGTTCCACGCCAACGGCGACCAAACCCGGTCGGGTTTCAGCCGCTTCACGTACCGCCCCTTCACGCTGGAGGGCAACTTCTTGGCGATGGAGGCGGTTCACGAGATGCTCCTGCAAAGCTGGGCCGCCGAACCGGGCCGGCCGGGGACGGAAACCGCCGCCGCAGTGGGTCGGGTAACCGGCGGTCCCATCCGGCTTTTCCCGGCGACGCCTTGGCGCTGGCATGATGTGGCCTTCGATGATTGGCGGGCCGAAGGCGGGCATCGCGTCTCCGCGCGACGGGAGAACAACGCGACGACGTGGTTTCGCATCGTCGCGGGCAGCGAGGGCCGGCTGCGGATTCGGGACAATTTCGGCGGCCGTCCGCCGGAGTGGCAGGGGCAACGGCCGCGGAAGGTCGGCGACGAGTTCGAGGTGCCGGTAAAGCTGGGAGACGTGGTCGAGGCGACGCTGCCCAAACCGGCCGCCATTCCACCCGCGCCGGCGAACGCAGCGCGGCCGGTCATCGTGGCGGAGGCATCCGGACCCGGATCGTGAGGTTACGTCGCACAAGTCGTTCGGGTAGCCGGGCCGAGGACGGGAGTCGCGTCGCGATGTCCAGGCCGGCCGCCGGCATTGCCAACGGCGGCCTGGCTGATAGGCTGACCGTTCCGTTGACCCGGCAGCCGCCGCGCCGTCATGGCCGAGTACAAGGTCCAGTTTGAAGTCTTTGAAGGCCCGCTCGACCTCCTGCTTTACCTCGTGAAGAAGGAGGAGGTGGATATTTACCAGATCAACCTCACCCGATTGGCGACGCAGTTCATCGAGTACGTGGAAGTCATGCGCGAACTGGATCTGGACATTGCCGGCGAGTTTCTGGTGATGGCGTCCACGCTCATGTACATCAAGAGCCGTGAGTTGCTGCCGGTGGCGCAGCGGGAGACCAGCGGCGAGGACGAGGAGGCCGGCGAGGACCCCCGCTGGGAGTTGATCCGCAAGCTGGTCGAGTACAAGAAATTCAAGGATGCGGCGGCGGCGTTGCAGCAGTTGGAATGGCGGCAGGAACAGGTTTTCGCGCGGCAGCCGGTCAAACCGGACTTCGAAACTCCGCCCCAGCGAACCGAGGTGTCGTTGTTTGACCTCGTCAGCGCCGTCAGCGCCATCCTCAAGCGCTTCCAGACCCGGGCGGACACCCGCGACATCTTCGAGGACCAATGGTCCGTCAGCGAGAAGATCGAGTTCGTCCGGGAGAGGATCAGCCGCCTCGGCCGGGTGCGGTTCTCGGAGTTGTTCGCCGCATCCACCAGCCGGACGGAGGTGGTCGTCACCTTTCTGGCCCTGCTGGAACTCATCCGCCTGAAGGTGCTGGTCGCCGAGCAGGCCGAAGCCTTCGGGGAAATTGACCTGAGCCTCGCGCCAACGCCCGAACCAGCCAGCGAACCGGCCGCCCAGGCGGCATCGTCGGTCGCGCCGAAGCCGGCCAGCGACAATGCGGCTGCGGCCCGTCCCCCCGCCGCATGATCGAGTTGAAGTCCATCTTGGAGAGCCTGCTCTTCACGTCGCAAAAGCCGCTGACCCCCGCGGAATTGAAGGGTTTGCTGACGGCCGCTGCCGAACATAGCGAGGACGCGGTGGCGAAGTCGTTCCGCAAGACGAAGGTGGAGACGATCGAGGCCACCCTCGTCGAACTGGCCGGTGAGCACGAGGCGGCCGGGCGCACTTACCGGCTGGTGTGTATCGCCGGGGCCTGGCAGTTCGTCACGCAACCGGAATACAGCCCTTGGTTGCGGGTGATGGTGGGCGAACGGGCCCGGCCGGCCCGGCTCACAGCCGCGGCGCTCGAGACCCTGACGATCATCGCGTACCGGCAACCCATAACCCGCGCCGAGATCGAGCAGATTCGCGGCGTGTCGGTGGACGGCGTCATGCAAACCCTGCTGGAACGCAACTTGGTCGAGCAGGTGGGCCGCGCCGAAGTGGTCGGTCGTCCGCTGCAGTACGGTACGACAAAGGTCTTCCTCGAGTACTTCGGCCTGCGGCGGCTCGAAGACCTCCCAGCAGCCGACGAACTCCGGCGAATCCCGGTCGAGCGGCCGCCCAGTTTGCTGACCGTGGACCCGGGCCTTGCCACCGCTCCGCCCGAGCAGTTGTTGTTGTCGTCGGCCGACGGAGGGACGCCGGCGGAAACAGCCGAGCCTTCAACCGGCAGCGATTCAACGACGGCCGTGGCGGAGAACCCAGCCCCACCGGTGTCGCCTCCGGGCGCCGACACCGGGAAGTCGGCGAGCGGAGACGCGGTCTGACGCTTTTGATGAGCATCCTCGAACATCGGAAGGCCATTGACCGGATTGATCAGCAGATCATCCGGCTGCTGAACGAACGGACGGAGCAAGCGCTGAAGATCGGCTCGATCAAGCTCAAGCAAGGGGAGGAGATTTACGCGCCCCATCGCGAGCGGGCCGTCCTGAATCGGGTCGCCCGGCTCAACCGCGGGCCGTTGCC
This sequence comes from uncultured Verrucomicrobiae bacterium, assembly GCA_937976685.1. Lineage (GTDB taxonomy): Bacteria > Verrucomicrobiota > Verrucomicrobiia > Limisphaerales > J093 > JADJWF01. The sequence continues at coordinate 115 of CALJWR010000050.1, read as the reverse complement.
GGACGAGGCCGTGCGCGCGATCTATCGGGAGATCATGTCCAGCGCGCTCGCGGTGGAGAAGCCGATGACCATCGCGTACCTCGGGCCGGAGGCGACCTTCACCCACCAAGCCGCG
>CALJWR010000049.1 GCA_937976685.1 uncultured Verrucomicrobiae bacterium | reverse complement strand
ATCGCTTCGAGGTTCTCGCGGCCGCCATATTCGTTCGGGATCCACTCGCCTTCTCTGCGCGAGTAGTCGAGGTACAACATGGATGCCACGGCGTCCACCCGCAGCCCGTCCACGTGAAAGCGCTCGCACCAGTACAGCGCGTTGGCGGTGAGGAAGTTTCTGACCTCGTGCCGGCCGTAGTTGAAGATCAGTGTGCCCCAGTCCTGGTGCGCGCCCTTGCGGGGGTCGGCGTGCTCATAAAGCGCCGTGCCATCGAAGTGGGCGAGGGCCCAGTCGTCCCGCGGAAAATGCGCCGGCACCCAGTCCACCAGCACGCCGATGCCCGCTTCGTGAAGGGCATTGACCAGAAATTGAAAATCCTCCGGCGTCCCAAAGCGGCTGGTGGGGGCGTAAAACCCCGTCACTTGATAGCCCCAGCTCGGGTAGAAGGCGTGCTCCGCCACCGGCAGGAACTCGACGTGGGTAAAGCCCATCCGCCGCACGTAATCCACCAGCGGCCCCGCGAGTTCCCGGAATCCAAATGACTCGAAGGCGGATTTTTTTCGCCAGGAACCGAGATGGACCTCGTAAATGCTGATCGGTGAACGGAGCGGATTGACTTCCCCTCGCCGCTTCAACCAGGCGTCGTCGGTCCACGAGAATTTCTTCGTGTCCCAGACGATCGCGGCGTTCTTTGGCGGCACTTCAAAGAAAGTCGCGTACGGATCGGACTTGAGCACGATGTGACCGGCGTGGTTGCGGATTTCGAACTTGTAAAGCGTGCCCTCACCCAGCCCCGGGACGAAAACCTCCCAGACGCCTGACGGCCCCAACAGCCGCAGTGGATGGTACCGGCCGTCCCAACCGTTGAAGTCGCCCACGACGCTCACACGCTGCGCGTTCGGCGCCCAGACGGCAAAGCTGACCCCCGACACCCCGTCAAGCACGCGGCGGTGCGCGCCCAGCTTCTCGTAGATGCGGCGTTCGTTACCCTGGCCGAAGAGGTAGAGATCCTGCTCGCCCAAGGTGGGCAGGAAGGAGTACGCATCGCGCGAGCGCCGCTGGTGGCCTTGGTAATCGGTGACGACGAGGTCGTAGGCGTACACCCGGTCCGTCGCGCGACTGACCCCCTCGTAAAGTCCGGATTCGTCCAGTCGGGTCAGAAGGATGGTCGGCATCGCCGGCTCATGCACGGGCACGACCTCGACCCTCGCCGCGTTGGGAAGATACGCACGGACGACCACTCCGCGTCCCTCGCCCAGCGGGTGCATGCCGAGGAGGCTGTGGGGCGAGGCGTGCCGGGCTTGAACGAGGCTCTGAACTTCGTCGGGCGTCACAATCATGGCGTCAGCCTGACATGCCAACGGCGGTGTTGACACGCAAAAAGCCGGCGGCGGCCCGTCAGCGTGTCAGCCAAACCGCGGTGGCGACCTGGAGAGCCGCCAAGCCAAGAATCGCCAACCAAGTCAGCCCCTCCCGCAGGCGAAGCCCCGCCTGTCGGGGCGGAGCAAGCCAAAACTGGAGCGTCGCCGCGCCCAACTGAATCAGATCGCCGTTGCGTAGTTGAATCTCCTGCACCGGCTCCAGGTTCACCAAGCTCACCGCTGGCTCCGCCGCAACTAGCACGACGCCCCGGCCCGGTTTCAGAAGCAGACGGCAGTGTTGCTCCCATACGCCATCGTCGGCGATGGACAAACCCGCGTCCGGGGAGCGGCCAACGACAAATGGAAAGCGGCGAGCCATGACTTCACAGCCCGCCGCCTTCCCAGAAAGGACCTTCAGCAGTACCACGCTACCATTTCCCCCGAAGTGCCGCTTTCTTCACCCGGGCTTCACCAAGGGCCCGTGCGCTGGGGAACGTAGATGTTGTCGTTGGGATAGATCGGCACATCAAACCGCGGATCCCGCAGCGCCTTCTTGCAATCCACGACCAGCCGGGTGCCGTCCTGCCGCACCACCTGCACCTTGTTCCGTTTGGCGAAATCGGTGAAGTCGCCGGCGGCCTTGATCGCGCCCAAGAGGGTCATCTCGCCGGCGTACTGATGGCGGTCCGGCTTGCGAACGGCGCCGCCCACATAAAAGAACCGATCGTCCTGGCGGACGTTGACCGAAAGGCGGCGATAGAACGTGTCATATTTCTTGCGGATTTCCTCCGCCAACTCCCCGGTCTTCTTGCCCGCCGCCTGCACCCTCACGTCGAGCGGCAAGGCGATCTCGCCGCTGTCGGGCACTCGGACCTCGATCGGTGGCGGCGCTTGCGGCACGTCGGTGAAGGTGATGGTCAGCCGGTCGCCAACGCGCACTTCGTCAATGCTCGGAGCTGCCGGGAGCGCCCTGGAGCCCACCCCTTGCGGCCCCGTCCCCGTCGTCTCGCCTCCTGTGGTTCCGCAGCCGGAGCCGGCCAAAATCAGGATCGCCGTCAACGCGACCAAACCGCTGATCACTGTCTTCTGTTTTCGCTTCATGGCCCGTGATTATCTCCCCCACGAGTGACCTGTGAATTCAGAACTTCTGCTCGAGCTGGCCCGCCTTCGCAGATGCCGTCTCCGTCTTCGGCTCCGCCGGGACCTTGGGCTCGGCGCCATCGCCGGAGTCGTCCTTCGAGTAGTAGTCGTAGTAGTACCCGCTGTAGTAGTAGTAGTACGAGTCCTGCGAGATGTTGATGTTGTTCAGCACCACCCCCAGCAGGTTGCCGCCAACCTTTTCGACCATTTGCTTCGCCCGCAGGTTGATCGCCTGGGGATACTTGCGGTACTGGACCACGAGAATCGCCAGATCCACTTCGCTGGCCAGAATGGAGGCGTCACTCACCCCCATGATCGGAGGCGAATCAAAGAACACGAAATCGTACCGCTGCTTGACGTCCTTGATGAAGTCCTGCATCCGGGTCGAGTTCAGGAGGCCCAGCGCGCTGCTGGGCAGTTTGCCGCTCGGCAGAAAGTCCAGCGTCGGCAACTTGGTGGTCTGAACCACCTCTTCCAGTGAGTTCTGCTTCAGCAGGAAGTTGGTCAGACCCACGCTGTTCGACACGTTCAGAAATTTATGCAAACTGGGACGGCGGAGATCCGAGTCCACCACCAGCACGCGGGCACCGTTTTGCGCGAAGACCGTGGCGAGATTGAAGATGGTGGTGGACTTGCCCTCGCCGGCCCCACCGCTGACGACCGTGAGCGTATTGTACTGCGGATTCTTGCGCGAGAACAGAACGTTGGTCCGCAACACCCGATAGGCTTCCGCGTGCGGACTGTCCGGCCCCTCGTCCATGAGGAGGCCGACGTTCTGGGGAATCACGCCGATGACGGGCGTCTGCAGCGATCGTTCCACGTCGTCAATCGTCTTCACGCTGGTGTCGAGGTACTCGATAAAGAAGGCGAGACCCACACCCATGATCAGCCCCACGACCACGCCCAGCGCGATGTTCAAGATCAGCTTGGGCCGTACAGGGTTCAGCCCGACTTCGGCCCGATCCACAATTTCCACGATAGACGAGGTCGGCAGCGCGGAATCCACCCGCTCCTGCGTCAGGCGCAGTTGGAGGGCATCCGCGATCCGCTGCTCATTCTCCAACTTGCGCTTGAGCTGCCAGTAGGACCGGGAGCGCTTGGCTTCCTCGGCAACCTGAAGTTTGACCTGCTGCACCTGATGCTCCAGCTCGGCCACTCGACCGCTCAACGAAACCACCTTGTTCGAAAGGCCCGTCAAGATGCCGGTCAAGCGGGCCTCGATCTGCCGTTCCAGCGTTTCCTTTCGCGCCAGCAACCGTTGGACATCCGGATGTTCGTCCTGGTAATCCTTCCGGGCGGTGGCGAGGTTGACTTCCACGGCCGAAAGATCCGTGAGCAACTGCGGCAGCAGTTGTTCCGCTTGCACCACGGTGGGAATCGCCTCGCGCAGGTCTGCCCGGCTTAATGACAAGAGGCTTTCCAGCGTCTTTTCGTAAAAAACCAGTTCCGTTCGCGCCAGGACCAACTGTCCGCCGGCGGCGCTGGCGGCCTCCCGCTCGACGGAGATTTGATAACTCGCGGAAGAATCGGTCCCCGAATCAGGGATCCCCAGTTCCGTCCGCAAGCGGTCCAATTCGGCTGCCAAGGTGGCGACCTTGTTGGTTTGTTCCTCGTACTGCTTTTCCAGCTCCCTGATGGCCCCCTCCGTCTGCTGCTTTTTCGACCTGACCCGGCTGGTCTTGTAAACTTCAGCGATCGCGTCGGCGATGTCCTTGGCCTCCTGCTTGTCCTCGCTGTACACGCGCACCTCGATCAGCGAAGTGTTGCGCGCCTGGCGGACATCAAGATTGCGCCGCAGAATCTGATACGCCTCTTGCTTCGTGAGCTGTTCTTCGTTGTACCGCTCGGCCCACCGGCGGAGCAGGTTTTTCTCCGGGTCGAGCTGATCGGGAGGGCTCAGCTTGTCCAGCACTTCATACAGCACCGTCGTGGACTGGATCTTTTGGAACTCCGTTTCGATGAAGTACGGATCGAAACCCGCCTGAATCTGCTGCTGGCCGAGGGGGGTGATGTCCTTGTAGTCCTTCTCCACCGCCATGCGGACGGTGGAGGCGTAAATGGGCTTGAGGACGAACGTCACCGCTGTGGTGGTGACCACCACCAGGAGAAAAACGGCGAGAATCACCGTCTTGCGGATCCGGATGATCCGCCAGTAATCTAGGAAATGGTACTGACTTTCCGATTGGGGTGTCGTCACAGCGGGTTTGCTCGATTCCATGGCGTAGAAAAAAGAAGGAGGCCAGAAACCGGGTTCCAGCCTCCCACAAGTTTGAACCTGTCAACCGGTCAGAAGGTCGCCTTGATCCCGGCGAAGCCGCGATTGCGGGAGTAGCGACGAACCTCGATGTCGGAGTCCAGCTTGTCCCACAAATATCCAGCCTCGACGGACAAGTAACGACTGATTTCGTAGGTCAGACTGACGTCCGCGCCGTAGTAATTGTCCTGCTCGTCTTGCATCGCGCCACCGTGGAAATTCGCCATCATCCACTGTGCACGGGCGGTCGCGTACAACCGCGGCGTCAGACGATGCACTACCGCCGCATACACGGTTAGGGATTCCGCGTCCTGGGTGATCACTGTATCGGAGGCAGACGTCACCGCCACATCCGTTTGGCTCAAACCGTACTTGATTCCCAACTGAGCCCGACCGTCCTTCGCGTACTTAAACATGAGCAAGCCGTCGAAGTAGGGGGAAACATAGTCATCGTCGTTTCCAGCCGGTGCGTTCGGGTACTCGGTGTACTGCACACCTCCGCGCAACTGGGTGCTGAACTGGCTGCTGATGTCGTAATCCACACCCAAAAATCCGTAGTGGGAATTTCGGTCGCGCACGTCCGCCGACAGCGAGGAACCAAGGGCCAGCTTGTCATCGCTCGTCTGCTCGATCAGACCGTACTGATACCCGATCAGGGTCAGGACCGTCGGGTTGTACTGGTACCGCAGGTCAATGGTTGCCAGGTGCTCCATGCGGTCCATTAGGGCCGAGTAGCTGCCATCACCTTCCAAATCGTAATCGTAGAAGGTGTTCGCGTAATTGACGCGCGACCCCCAGTGCTCCGAGAAATTCGCCAGCAGCCCCACACCGCCGTAGTTCCGAATGTTGTCTCCGCTCACCCGGAGCACCTGTGTCGCCTGCCCGTCGGCCGGATTCAGCAACTCCGGTTCCTGGCCGATCACGAACGAGTCGAAAACTTCGAGTTTGAACTGCTCGTTGAAACGGTGGTTCAGGTTCAGCTTGAAGTTGTGCGCCATGTCGGCGTTGTTTTCGGGCCGATCTTCGTAGTAACGGTAGTCGAAGTCGTAACCCACGCGGACCGAGGTCTGGTCCCGCAGAAGGTCAAGCGACACCCCCGGTGCGACACTGAAACCCCAACTGTCGCGTCTCTCCATGTATCCTGCGGGATAACTCGCCGGAACCTTGTCGGGTCCCGTGGTGTAGTTGTCGTCGTAGAACCCGCGGACGCTGGCATAGACCTGAAAAGGCTTGGCCGGGGCTGCGTCTTTTTCGCTCTGGGCTTGCACACCGGTCATGCCGACCGCTGCGAGACTGGCGCACGTAATCAATGTCTTCATAAATCTTTGAGGCTCTTCGGCAAGTGAACCGCTCACCCTGCACTGTTAAACCGTTGAAATGTCGGCGGTTTCTAGTTCTGCCGGCGGGTGTTGTCAAACAGAATTGTCGTCCCATTTTCGCCGTTCTCGGCCGCCCGAAGAAACATTCGCCCAGACCCTTCCATAGCCGGCCGTGAAAACCCGCTTGGCCCCCCCCAAAAAAAACAGGCCTTGCCCGGCCGAAAACACCTGCGGTCTGTCAAAAGCCTCTCCCGCCAAGCGCACACCTGCCGGCAGCCCCCTCGCCAGATCCAATGTGCTCTTCCACCTTGCCACTCGTGTCCCAGCGTTCGCCCACAAGCCACTCGCCACTTGGGGGCCCTAGGTGTTTGCGGTGAGCTAACGGGATCTTCGACCGCTTCGGCTTCATTGCCCGCGACGGCGGGCAGACCGACCCGGCACGGGTGGGCGAGCGGCATCACTTGAATGCCGACATGGAACAGCTTTTCGGCGAATCGCTCAACGGCCTGGACCGTCATCGGCCGTCGAGCTTGGCGCGGGTCGCCAACCAGAATTTCTCTCCCATCGCCGCACTGGCCCACGACCTGATGGTGGCGATCAAGCGGCTGGACCTGAACAACGACTGCCAGGCACGGTAGGTGAAAACCCTGATGAAGAAGCTGGTTGCTGGTGCCCGGCCGGATGGCATGGCACTCCCGGCAATGGGTTGCGCGGGTGCTGGTGCCGGCGGCATGGCGGCGCTTTGCCCGCCGGTCCGCGCGGGCACCCAAAAACGCTCTCGGCCGCCTCAAACGGCCGCGCTGGCCAGTGCGGAGACCGGATTTCCAGGGTTTCGTCCTGCCGTCACCCCGCTTCGCCCGGCTCCCAATATCAACTCCGTTCCCATCGTGATAATTGAGGCACCCCTCGGGTAAGTTTGTTTGACTTGTCCCCGCCACCAGTTAGACAGGGCGCGCTTCGACGGGAACTACGCGCCCACGGCCCTTTCGGCGAACGACCGCGATCCCGTCGCCGACAATGCGCTATGATGAGATGTTTCCTTCTGGCCACCGCGGGGATCACGTCCCTGCTGGCGTCCGCTGAGACCAACCTGCCGCCTACGATTACGACGCAGCCCCTGAGCCAGGTGGTCTATGAAGGTCAGGCCGTTGCGCTGGACGTGGTTGCGACAGGAACCGCGCCGCTGAGCTATCAGTGGACCAAAGACGGCACCGCCATCAGCGGTGCCTCAACGCCGATCATCAGCATCCCGGTCACCACGGTGACCAACTCAGGGGCCTATCGGGTCATCGTGACCAATCTGCTCGGCGCCGTGACCAGCGAGGTCGCGCAACTGACCGTTCGTCCCGTCACGGCGCGCAAACTCCGGCTCGCCGGGTACACCGAACCGGAGCCGGGTCAGGTGCGTGTGCCCGTGGAATTGGCAGCCCAGGGAAACGAAAATCGCATCGAATTCACGCTGGCTTGGAATCCCGCCGCGGTTGCCTACCTCGGGGTCTCTTCACCACTTGACGCCGGCAACACGAACATCCTGGGACCCGCGGCGACCAACTTGGTTGCCCAGCCCTTACTTCCGGAACTGGATGAGAGTCGCCTCGACGAGGGTCGGCTGGGCGTAAAGCTGGCACTGCCCCCCGGCCGATTCTTGATGCCGGCCACGAATGTCATCCTCCAGGTCAGTTTCACTCTTCAAACCGGTGCCGCCGCCGCTGCTGCCGCGCTGGGACTTCTTGAAGAACCGGTTGCCACCCGCGTGTTCGACACCAACGCCGTCAGTCTGGCGGTGGACAATGTGATTCTCCCGGCGGTCCGCCCGGCCGCCGCACCTGCTCTGCTCATTAATCAGGCCGGTCTGTTCTGGGACCGGCTTACGGTCATCAACCCTGGCAACTCCAATCTGGCCTCAGCGTGGATCTCGGTGGCCGGCTTGGGCCTCGATTCCCTGTCCAATCAGGTCCGCCTCCAAAATCTCAGCGGCACGGCCAGCGTCGGCCCGGTGCTCCAGGTTCTCGACCTGCCCGCCGGTCACTCGGTGGACCTGATTGCCGAATACTACGTCAGCGATCGGGTGACTCGTCCCACGCCGAAGTACGAGGCGCACGTGGCGTCGCCGCTGGCCCCACTGATCGTTGAAACCGGCCGCCCGCGAATTGAGCGCGTCGTGTTTCGCGACCGCCTCGCTCTCGTCGAATTCAACACGATCTCCAACCGGGTGTATTACATCCAGTACGCGCCCTCCGCCGATTCCACCAACTGGTCCACCGCCCTGCCGCCCCTGCGGGGCACTGGCCAGCGGGTGCAGTGGATTGACAACGGACCGCCTAAAACCGTCTCCCTGCCCGGTCCCGGCACCAACCGCTTCTACCGCGTCCTGCAGTCAAACTGACCGTCACCACTTCGACCGCTTTTCGCATGAACGCTCATCTTGCCCCCGTTGCCCTGCGGGCCACCACCTGTCTGCTCAGCGCGGCCTCCCTTTGCGCCCAAGAGGCGACGCCGTTTGATGTCGACGACCCCACGATTCCGCGGAATCGCCTGGCGGTGGGAGTGAAGGCCGCTTTCGGCCTCACGGCTGAGTTCAAGAACGTCAGCTATCCGGGAACCGCGGCACCCAGTTTCGACGACGGTTACGTTCGAGCGGATGTCAGCGGCAATTCCGGCGGCAAGACATGGAACTGGGGCTACGCCACGGACAATCAGGTGAATCTGGCGACCGATTCCCTTTTGTTGCACTCCGTAACGTCCAGCCCGCGGGATGGCCGCTCGCTGGATCTCGATGGAGACCTCATGCCCGGCGTCGAACTCACCTACGGCCGCGTGCTCAAGCTCTGGCCGCTCAAGAATGACCGTGCGGCCATCCTTGGTGCCGAGGCGGCCATCTCGGCGTTCGACGTTCGATTCACCGCCGGCGACACCCTGCGCGGTGACATCACCCGCACGACCAGCGCGTTCGGGCTGGACGGTGTCATTCCTCCGGGCGCGCCTTACAGCGGCACCTTCAATGGCCCCGGCCCGCTGATCAACGCGACGCCCACCTCCGTGAATTCCGGGACCATCCCGGGCCTCTCCGCCCTGGACACCGAACTCCGGGCGCACGTCTATGGCTTGCGGCTCGGGCCGTTTTTGGAGCTGCCCATCGCGGGCCGCTTCAATTTTCAGGTCGGTGCGGGCGTTGCGCTCATGTACGCCAATACCACCCTGGAGTTCACGGAGACCCTCAACTTCGAAACTTCCGTGCCCGGCCTGGCACCGGCATCGCGTCATCAAGAATTCAGCGAAGGCGAGTTCTTGGTGGGCTTTTACGGCCGCGCGCTGGCGGGCTACGACATCAATCCCGGACTGCGAATCTTCCTTGGCGCCGAGTACCTATATCTGGGGGACGCTTCCGTGAGCGGCGGCGGCAAGGAAGCCACGCTCAAGCTGGGCAACACGCTGCAAGGGATTGTCGGCCTCCAACTGCTGTTCTGAATCAAGCGCGTTCGTTCGAGGTGTGACGAACCGCTGCGCGACCAAACCGGAAAACGCGCGGGCGCGCCGCGCCTCTGTGGCAAACGTGCCCCTCAGCGATACAGCAAAAACGGCTCGCGCCGCTTGATAAAGGCCTCCAGCTCACCGGCCCATCCGGCCTTCATCTCGGCAGCCGGCTTGCCCGCCCGGACTGCCTCCAGCGTCGGCGTGTGGAACAGGAGGTTGTTCACCTTGTCGAGATTGAACTGGTCCGGATACAGGCGGTGCAGGGTTTGAATCAGCGCGAGGCCGAGGTCCACGGCGTTCAGCACCTCACGGTCCAGCAGGAGAATCTGCACCCCGCCGCACGACCGTCCCTTGAAGATGCTGGCCTCGGGCGTGAAGCGGACCGGCACAAACCGCACGCCGGGCACCCCGGAGGCGTTCAACGCCGCCGCGAATTCGCCGTCATGGATGTACGGCGCGCCAACGATCTCGAACGGCGTTCCGGTCCCGCGGCCGACCGACACCGCGCAGGCTTCCAAGAGGCACACGCCGGGATACAGAGTGGCGGCCGTCAGGCTGCGCATGTTCGGCGACGGGTTGGTCCAGGGAAGTCCGGTCTGATCAAACCACTGGCCGCGTGACCAGCCTTCACACGGAATGACGGTGAGCTGGCAATTCCAGCCGCGCTCGGCGTTGAACAGCCGGGCCAACTCGCCCACCGTCATGCCGTGACGGACCGGGATGCGATGAAAAGCGACAAATGTGGATTCGCCCGTGTGGACCGGTCCCTCGACTGCCAAACCGCCGATGGGGTTGACGCGGTCGAGCACAAAGAAACGCTTGCCGGCCATCGCGGCCGCTTCCATGGCCAGCCCCATCGTGGAGATGTAAGTGTAGAACCGCGCGCCGATGTCCTGAATGTCGAAGACCAACGCATCGAGCTCCCGCAATTGCTCCGGCCTCGGCTGCCGCGTGTCGCCGTAGAGGCTGAACACGGGCAACCCTGTCTCTTCATCAATGCTGTCACTGACCTTCTCGTCGAGGGCGCCCCGGATGCCGTGCTCGGGACTGAACAGCGCGACGAGCTTCACCCCAGGCGCCTGCGCCAGCAGGTCAATCGTGGACCGCCGGTCGCGATCGTGCCCGGTGTGGTTCGTGATGAGGCCGACGCGCAAACCGCGCAGCGGCGCGAAGCCCTGCCGCGCGAGCACGTCAATCCCGTTCAGCGCGCGGCTGGTTACCGCGGCCGGCCTCTCGCTTGCCGTGCCCGCTCCCGTGGCGCGGCGCGGCGTCGCGGGCGAGTTCGTCTGCGGCGACAACGCCCCCGGCACGTAGCTGAAGTTAAACCCCATCACGGCCTGCGCCGCCAACGTCCCCACCCGACGCCGCAACGGAATCACGTTGCCGGCCTCAGTCGGATGATTTCGATTGGTGAGCAGGATGACAAAGGTCCCCGAGAAAGGGTCAATCCACAGCGATGTGCCGGTCCATCCGGTGTGCCCGTAGCCGCCGATGGGAAAGATTTCTCCACGCTGGCCGGCATACCCCGAATCAATGTCCCAGCCCAAACCCCGGCGAACAGCAACTCCCGGCGGCGACTGCACGGTGGTCATGAGGCGCACGGTCTCCGGTCGGAAGACGCGCACCCCGTCAAGTTCGCCCTCGTTGAGCAGCATGCGGCTGAACCGCACCAGGTCCGCTGCAGTCGTGAACAGCCCCGCGTGTCCCGCCACACCGCCCATCCGCCGCGCCCTGGGATCATGCACCACGCCGCGCCACGGAACGCCATCTTCCACCTCGGTTGGCGCGATGCGCGACCGTTTCGCCTCGGGCGGGTTGAACCCGGTGTCCACCATCCTCAGCGGGCCGAACACTTCTGCCGCGACAAACGCGTCCAGATCCTTGCCCGTCAGCCGCCGGACGACCTCGCCCAGCAGGATGGGGCCGGTGTCGCTGTAGATGAAGCGCTCTCCCGGCTTCGCGGTGAGTTTTTCCGCCAGACACAACTTCAGCGCCGCGTCCCGGCCTGACCAGTCGGGTTTCAGGCTGATGTCCGGGCGCAGGCCCGAGGTGTGCGTGAGCAAGTGGCGGATCGTAACAGCCTCGCGTCCCTCACCCACGAACTCCGGCAGGTAGCGGCTCACCGGCGCGTCCAGTTCCACGAGCCCCCGCTCGATCAGCAGCATGATCGCCGGCGCACAGGCGACCACCTTGGTCAGCGACGCAGCGTCGAAAATCGTGTCCTCGGTCATCGGCTCGACGACGGGCACGACCGCCCGGTGGCCGTAGGCGCGATGGTATGCCGTTCCGTGGCGCTCAACCCACAGCACCGCGCCCGGGCAGTTGGTCTGCGCGATGGCGCCTTCGATGGCGGCATCCAGCTCCGCCAGTTTTGCCGGAAAAAACACGGGCGTCGGGGCAACGCTCGTTGGCTTCGGCGGCAGTGTGCTGGGCGGCGTGCCGCAACCCGAGAGCCAAACCAACCACGCGACCGCCAACCAGCGGCCCGGAGTCAAACGCAACTTCATGCTCGGAAAGGGTAGGGAGACGACCGCCGACCCGCAAACGGAGTTGTTCACCAGCGGGCCAGTCTGTGCGCCATCGCGCCCTTTCGCCTGCCGGCGGTCACCCGGTCAGGCGAGCCACCACTGCACCGGTGCCGGGCATACACCGGCGGACCACCGCTGCCACCGTGATTGTGATCGTCGCGCCAATCAGCGTGAACCACGGCCAGGCGATCGCCTGCCGCAGGAACGCGTAGATCCCGACCATTGCGGCAAACGCGGTCAACATGCCGGCGATCACCGGCACCGGGCTGCCCCGCCGCCACCACAGGGACAGGATCAGACCTCCCAGCATCGCGCCGTTGGTCAGGCCGCTCAGGGCAAGGGCGGCGTTGATGACGCTGGTCACTTCCTTGGTGAGCACCGCCACCGCCCCCAGCAGCACTGCCCACAGCAGCATCGAGGCCTTGCTGAACCGCAAATAGTGCGCTTCGTCACGCGGGACCCGGCTCAGCCCTTTGTAGAAGTCCATCGTGAACACCGAAGCCAGAGCCGAGAGTCCGGCACTGACCGATGACATCGCAGCCGCGAGGATGGCCACGATCAAAAACCCCCGCGCCACCGGCGGTACCTCGGTGAGAATGAAAATCGGGAAGATGTAGTCGTTCTTGCCCACCCCCGGCCGCGCCTCGGGCAACGGAATCGGCATCTCCCGATGCGCCTGGTAGTACGCCCAGAGCAGCACCCCCACCAAGAGAAACAGCAGGAACAACGGCACGATGAACACGGCGCTCAGGATCAGTGCGCGCCGGCCCGCCCGGACATTGCCGCAGGTGAGCACGCGCTGAACGATCAATTGATCGGCCCCGTGCGAGGACATTACGAACACCGTACCCCCGATCAGCCCCATCCACAGGTTGAACGGCTTCGCCAGCGTGAAGTCGAGATTGAGCCAGTGCAGCTTGCCACCCTCGCCGGCGATCCGCAGCGCGGCGTTCCAGCCTCCTTCGATCAGGGTCGGAATGAAAAACAGGGTGAACAACCCGCCGCCGACAAAGATCAGGAATTGCACCGCCTCCACCCAGACCGCCGCCTTGACGCCGCCAAAATAGACATAGGCCAGCGCCAGGACGATGAACAACGCGATGGCCCACACAATGCCGCCCTCGCCGAAGCCCAGCATCAGTTGCAGGGGAATGCAGGTGACGTACACGCGCACCCCGGCCGCGATGAGGCCGGCAATCAGAAAAAAACCGCCCGCGGTGCGCCGCGCCGCCGGCCCGAACGCCTGCGCGAACAGTTGGTAAGGCGAATAGATCTCGCCCTTGAAGTAGTGGGGCACCAGCACCACGGCAAGGATCACCCGGGCCAGCGCGTAACCAAGAATGATCTGAATGAACGTCAGCCCGTCCGCGCCAAACGCCATCGCCGGGATGCCGATGAAGGTCAGCGCGCTGGTCTCGGTCGCGATAATGGAAAACCCCACGCCCCACCACGGCATCCGCTGGCTGCCTAGGAAATAGTCGCGCGTCGAGGTCTGCCCCCGGCCCTGCCACAGGCCAAAGCCGATGACGGCGACCAGGTAGAGACCAATCACAACCCAGTCCGCCGCGGTGAAGAAGTTCGTAACCGCCATGCGCCGGCCAGAGAACCAAGCGTGCCCCCGTTTAACAAGTCCGGCGTCGCCCGTGGGGGACCGGGCGCGGGGCGCGAGCAACGATTCTTTCTGCTTTCCATTTGGCGTTGGAAAACGATTCTTCCGCGCTACTTTTTCGCGCCTATGGACGTAAAGCTCCCTAAACTCGGTGAAGGTGCCGATTCCGGCGTGGTAGTCAGCGTCTTCGTGAAGGAAGGCGACGCCGTCAGCAAGGATCAGCCCGTCATCGAACTGGAAAACGAGAAGGCGGTCGCCTCGATTCCCTCGACCGCTGCCGGCACCGTGACGGCGGTCCACGTGAAACCGGGCGACAAGGTCAGCGTCGGGCAACGCCTCATCACCTTGGCCGGAGGTGAGGGAGCCCCAACTCCGGCGCCAGCCGCGCCCATCGCGAACAAGGCCGCTCCGGCTCCGAAGCCCGTCGCCACCAAGGCCGCCGCGGAACCCGAACCGGAGCCGTCCGCTGACGAGGCTCCACTGCCCGAGGAGGGCGGTGCGGAAACTTCGGGGGCTGCCGCGGCGTCGCCCAGCCTGCGTTCGCTCGCACGCCAGTTGGGGATTGATCTCCGCAAGATTCGCGGGAGCGAACGGGGCGGTCGCATCGTCATGGCCGACCTCCGGACGTACATCCAGAGCTTGGAACGGCTCGCCGCTCGCGCTACCGCCACGCCCGCAGGCGCCCGCGAGAAGGCCGTCCGTGAAACCATAGACTTCGCCAAGTGGGGGCCCGTGACCGTCAAGCCGTTGTCACCGCTGCGGCAAACCATCGCGCGGCGCATGAGCGAGAGTTGGAACGCCGTGCCGCGCGTGACACAGTTCGACGAAGCGGATGTGACCGGTTTGATGGCGCTGCGAAAGAAGTACCTCGCCGCGTACGAACAGCGCGGCACCAAGCTGACGCTGACTGGATTCCTCGTGAAGGCCGTGGTCAACGCGCTGCAAAAGCATCCACTGCTGAACGCCAGCCTCGACGCCGCCGAGGAGAACCTCGTGATCAAGTCTTACTACCACCTTGGCATCGCGGTGGACACCGACGCCGGCCTGATCGTCCCGGTCATCCGCGACGCGGACAAGAAGAGCCTCGTCGAGCTGTCGCGCGAGCTCGAGGAACTCGCCCGCAAGGCCCGGGAGCGCAAGGTCACGGCGGACGATCTCAAAGGCGGCACCTTCACCATCTCCAATCAGGGCGGCCTTGGCGGCGCCCACTTCACGCCGATCGTGAACGTCCCCGAAGTGGCCATTCTCGGCATCGGTCGCGGCGCGGTGAAACCGGTGTGGCGGAACGACCAGTTCGAGCCCCGCACGTTGGTCCCGCTGGCCCTGTCCTACGATCACCGGGTGATTGACGGCGGCAGCGCCGCCCGGTTCAGCGTGGACCTCGTGCAGGCGATCGAGAACTTCGACGAAGCGTTGGTGAAGCTCTGAATCATTCGCGATATGGATCCCATCAAGACGGAGATTGTGGTCATCGGAGCCGGGCCGGGGGGGTACGCGGCGGCGTTTTACGCCGCCGATCATGGGAAAAAGGTGGTGCTCGTCGAACGCGAGCTGCGCCTGGGGGGCGTCTGCCTCAATCGGGGCTGCATTCCATCAAAAGCTCTGCTGCACGCCGCCCATACGGTCACGCTCGCGCGGGAATCGGCGCACCGCGGCATCGCGTTCGCGGAACCCCAACTGGACCTCGGCAAGCTGCGCGCGTGGAAAGAGTCCATCCTCACGCGCCTGGCCGGCGGCGTCGCCCAGTTGGCCCAGAAACGCAACGTGACCGTCATCACCGGGCGCGCTTACCTCGAAGATCCCCACACGCTGCGGGTCGAGACCGCCGCCGGGCAGCAATTCGTTCACTTCGACCACGCGATCGTGGCCACGGGATCGAAGCCGGCGATGCCCAAAGCATTCGACCTCGGCAATCCCCGCATCATGACCTCGACCGAGGCGCTGGAGATCGAGGACATCCCCCCGCGCCTGCTGGTCATTGGCGGCGGGTACATCGGGATGGAGCTGGGCACGGTCTATGCCACGTTTGGCAGCGAGGTGGTTGTCGTCGAGGCGGCGGACACCATCCTTGGCGGTTCTGACCTGGATCTCGCCCGTCCCATCGCCCAGCGGGCCCAGAAGAATTTCAAGGAGATTCGGACCAAAGCCAAGGTCCTGAGCATGGCCACCAAGGGCGCGCAAATCCGCGTCATCATCGAACACGAGGGGCAGCAACTGGAAGAACTTTACGATCGCGTGCTCGTTTCCGTGGGCCGCGTGCCCAACGCCGACGACCTGGGGCTCGAAAACACCAAGGTCACTCGCGATGAAAAGGGTTTCATTATCGTGGACGACCGACAGCGCACCGAGGAACCGTCCATCTACGCCATCGGCGACATTTGCGGCGGCGTGCTCCTGGCGCACAAGGCCAGCCGCGAGGCGCGCATCGCCGTCGAGGCCATTTTGGACGAGCACGAAACCATTCCGGAGTTCGTCATCCCCGCCGTGGTGTTCACCGACCCGGAGCTGGCCTGGTGCGGCATCACCGAAGCCGAAGCGCGTGCCAAAGGCATCCCGGTGGAAGTGGCCAAGTTCCCGTGGGCCGCGTCGGGCCGCGCCCTCACGTTTGATCGGCCGGACGGGATGACCAAGCTGATCATTGACCCGAAGACCGAGCGCGTGTTGGGCGTGGGGATCGTAGGACACGGAGCCGGCGAACTGATCGCCGAGGGCGTGGTGGCCGTCGAAATGGGCGCGACCGCCAAAGACCTTGCGCTGTCGGTTCACCCGCATCCCACCCTGTCGGAGACCATCATGGAGTGCGCCGAAGTGTTTTACGGCCACGCCACCCACACCCTTGGCCGGAAGCGTGCCGAGTGATGATCGGGCGATGAACCCAGGAAATTCGGGGATGTAGCCGGGCGGAAAGCGACCGCGGAAAACCAGCCCCTTTTCGCGGATCAAATCTATGAACACTCGTTTCAAAATCCTGTATTTCGGCACCTTGGCGTTTCTCTTGGCGGTTGCCGTCTGGAGCGTTTGGGCCTCGGCACAAGACGCCTCGAAACTCGAGGCCGCTGAGACTGCGGCGGCGGAGACTTTCTCAGCCCCGGTGAAAGCCCTCGGGGCGACCGCCGACCGGATCATTACCGAACACCACGACACGCTGACCTTCGGTTTGCAGCGGGTGGGCGCGCTGCAGGGCGAAT
>CALJWR010000048.1 GCA_937976685.1 uncultured Verrucomicrobiae bacterium | reverse complement strand
GGTTTCGTGCCGACAGTCGAATCAACGACATCATCCGGGCACTGGCGAGGGAACACGCCGGGCCCCATCTGCGCTTTCTCGATGCCGAAGCCCTTTTCGCACGGCATGGTCCCGACGGGGTGGTGGGGGGAGAGTATTTCTACGAACATGTTCACCTGACCCCGGACGGCAACCACCTTTTGGCTCAGGCGATGGCAGAAGAAGTGGTGGCGTTGCTGGAATTGGGCAGGGCTGGCGCGCCACGGGCAGCTTCTGTGGGCCCGTCGAATCCCGATTCGGCCGGGGCTTGGGCGTCGGCCAGCGAGTGTTTGCGCTGGCTGGGTTGTACGGGACGCAACCTCCACGACCTGTGGTCGCTGATGCTCGATCGCTGCTCGCGTCCGCCGTTCACGTTGCAGTTGGAACACACCAACCACCTCCGCTGGCTCGAAACCCGCCGGGATGCGTACCGTCCGGCGACCAAGCCGGCGCAACTCCGCCAGTCGGTCCGTGACCTCGGCGAACTGGTCGCGGCCCGGCCTGAAGATCCTCACCTGCGCTCGAACCTTGCGGCTCACCTTGAACTGGCGGGCGAGAACGTCCGGGCCGAAGCTGAATGGCGGGAGGCGATTGAACGGCTGCCCAACTCGTGGCAACTCTGGTTCAACTTGGGCAACTTGCTTGTTGGGGAAGGCCGGAACGAGGAGGCACAACGGTGCTACGTCCGCTGCCTGGCGCTCAATCCATGGCTGCCGGAGGTGAGGGCCCGCCTCGCGGCGCTCTCACCAAGGCATGGGCGATAAAAAACCGAAGCCCTCGGGCGGGTAATCGCCGGCTGGTGACATCTCGGAAAGGATCGCCGGGCCTCGCCGCGCCAAGGTACCGCCTTTCCGTCGTCCCATCCCGTCTCAGGCGCTTCAAGGTCACCCGCCCGCCGTGCTTCACCAACCCCAGAATGCCGGGTCGCCGCCTGACCGCGGCCCGTGATTCTTGTTCGGCGTCTGGGACCGGCGGGCAACGGCGAAGCTGGCCCGACGGGGAATGGTTTCCCCGAGAACCTCGCTAAACATCTTGCGGCAAATCGCTTGCCAGGCCGAAGGAGAGTGTAGTAGGCCCTTTCCAGTCAGCACCCAAAGCATTGTTCCAAATCGAAGCCATCGGGGTTCGCCGGCTGGCGTTTGAGCGAAACGCGCTGAAGGCGGCTGACTGTGACGAATGACAATCGCGTCGGTTGCTGAGACCGACGCACCAAAACAAACATCCAACAATGAAAACCTCCGTAGGTAAATTCCTGGTGACTACGTGCCTCGCCGCCGGCGCGGGATTGTGGGCGGTTCAAGCCGCCGCGCCCGCCACGCCGCAGGGCTCGATCACCGCGAAAACCTTCCAAAACATCGGTGGCGGCACCGCTGTCGCCGACCTTACCGGGAACGCCAAGTTCCCCGACCGACCGGACACGGTCGCTTATCCGCCCTACTTCGAGTTGCACGCCACCGGGGACATCAACACTCCGCCGCCCAACAACGTGCTGAACAATTACGGCGCCCAAATGGTTGGGTACTTTTACCCCGACGTCACCGGGGACTACGTGTTCTACCTGTCTGCGGACGACAATGCGGTTTTGTATCTGAGCACCGACGATGCGCCGGCCAACAAGAAGCTCATCGCGCGGGAGACTGGGTGGAGCAACCCGCGGAGCTATCTCTCGGTCGGGGCGGGTTCGCTCGAGAGCAAGGACTCCTCGACCTTCACCGGCACGGAGTGGCCAACCCGGGACCCGGTCAACGGTGGCGCACGGATCACCCTGACCCGAGGTCGCGCCTATTACATCGAGGCGCTGATGAAAGAGGGGGGTGGCGGTGACAACCTGTCCGTCTCGATTGACAGCGTATCACCCATTGACGGGGCCTACCTGTCGCCGTATGTGACGGCCAGCGGTCCGACGATTCTGGCGCAGCCCCAAAATGCCTACGTGTACGTGGGCGGCACGGCGACCTTCTCGGTCGGGTTGGACATTCCTCCGCCGGCCACGCTCACCAGCATCACGTGGCAGAAGAATGGTGCCGACCTTCCCGACAGCAACGCTGCTACCGTCAGCTTCGCGGCCATCGCCGGGGACAACGGCGCCAAGGTCAAAGCCATCATCACCACCTCGGCGGGCACCTTGACCAGCGAGGAGGCCACGTTGACAGTCGCCACCCTTTCGAACGAGTTCACGCCCGGGGTGGTCAAGTTCGAGGCTTATCACGACATCGGCGGCACAGCGGTGCAGGCGCTGCTGGATGATCCCAAGTACCCGAACTCGCCCGACAACCTGCTCTTGTTGGGATCGCTGAGTACGCCCAACGGCTATCGGGACAACTACGGCGCACGCGTGACCGGCTTCATCATCCCGCCGGAAAGCGGTCAATACCGCTTCTTCTTGTACAGCGATGACGCCTCGGCGTTGTACCTCAGTAACAACCAGACGCTGCCCAATCCCGACTTGGTGGACCCCATCTGCCAGGAGACGGACTGCTGCGACGTCTTCCAGGAGCCGGGAGTGCCGAATGACGATGGCTTCACCTATCCGACGAGCGAACCGATTTCGCTCACCGCCGGCCAAAAGTATGCCTTCCTCGCCTTGGTCAAAGAAGGTGGTGGTGGCGATTACCTCCAAATTGCCGTTCGCAAGGAAGGCAGCACCACTCCCGCCGCCTCCCTGCAACCGATTGCCGGCTCGTGGATCGGCGCAAATGCGAAACCCACCCTCGGCACACCCGTGATCACCCAGCAACCGCAGGGCATTCCCCGGTTGTTGCAGGGCCGCAAGGGTGAACTCGCCGTCGCGGCCGTCGTCAACCCGACCGCCTACAACTTCCCGTATTCGGTCCAGTGGCAAAAGGACGGGGCTCCGATCGCGGGCGCCAACGGAACCGTGTACAGGATCCCAGCCGCTACTGCCGCAGACGGCGGGACCTACTCGGCCGTCATCACCGCGCCGAGCGGTGAGACGGTGAGCAGCGCCAATGCGGTGGTGACGTACGTTCCAGACACGTTCCCGCCCAAGATCAGCAAGGTGAAGGCTTCTTCAGTCTCGTCCCTGATCGTCACCTTCGACGAGCCTATCGACGCGGCGTCGGCGGGCACGGTCGCCAACTACTCGCTGTCGGACGGTGTCGCCGTGACGGCGGCCACCCCATCAGGAACCTCCGTCCTGCTCAACACGGGCGGCCTGAAGGTGGGCAGCACCTACACCCTGACGGTCAGCGGCGTCCGGGATCCGTACGGCAACATGGTTCCGGCCGGGACCACTTCGCAGTTCGTTGTGAACGTCGTAACTTACGCGGATGTCATCCTGGCGGACGGCCCGGTGATGTTCTACCGGTTCGAGGAAACCAGTGGCCAGAAGACGGTCAATCTGGGTACCGCGGGCCCGGCAGCGGATGGCCTGTGGAAGAGCGGGCAAGGTCCTGACGATTCGGTGGCGATCAACGTGAGTCCGGGAGTCGGGCCTCGGCCCGGTGAGTTCCTCGGCTTCGCGCCGGACAATCGTTCCGGCAAGTTCAGTGGCCCGGAGGGTTTGGAGTGGGTGGACGCGCAACTGCAGTTGCTCAACAACCTCGGAGCCTTCACGCTCGAATACTGGGTCAAGCCCAAAAATCGCGCGAGCGATCCGGCCGCCTTCGGGAATCGCATCGGGATTGTCGGACAGAACGACGCGGTCGAGTACGGGTTCATCAACCCGAACACGATCCAAATCTGGACGCCCGGGGGAGGTTCCCTCGACACGCCGTACTCCTTCCCGGACGAAACGTGGCATCACGTGGCCACGATTGCTGACGGGACCAGCATCAAGAACTACTTCGATGGCAAATTTGTCAACCAGATCACCCAGAATACCGCCAACTACGGCAGTTCGATCTACTCCGTTCACGTCGGCGGCGGTGGCGCGTTTGACGCCACGGGCAACCACTTCACGGGGGAGATTGATGAAGTCGCCATCTTTAACAAGGCCATCCCGGCCGGACGCATCGCGGCGCACTACGACGCCGGCAAGATCGGTGGCGAAGTGCCCGTCAGCGCCAACATCGCCTGGGTGAGCTTCCACCCGGCTGACAATCAACCCTCGGCCGATGCGGCTGCCGCGGGCTTCACCGAAGCGCCGGATGTGGGGTACACGCGACTCCTGACCCAGGCCGGCCACAAGGTGACCCGCATCGTGACCTCCGGGACGCCCGACGTCGCCCGGTTGAACACGTTTGACCTGGTCATCATCAGCCGGTCGGTGCCGAGTGGTGACTACCAAGACCCGCCGGAAACACTCGCGTGGAACGGCGTCAAAGCCCCGATGATGATTCTGGGCGGCTACGTGATGCGCAACAGCCGGCTCGGCTTCACCAAGGGCGGTACCATCCCGGACACCATCGGGCCGGTGCGGCTGTCCGTGAAAGACATCACGCATCCGATCTTCACGGGTGTGAATCTCGGGGCGGGCAGTGTGACCGTGAATCCGTACGCGGACGTCGTCACATGGAATGATCTGCTCCAGCGGGGTATCTCGGTGAACACCGATCCCCTGGCGGGCAACGGCGTGATTCTCGCCTCCATAGTGGCTGAGGGCGATCCGGCCAACGGGGGCACGGTCATTGCTGAGTGGGAGGCAGGAGACACCATGGCGAACGGTGCTGCTGACAAGCTCGGCGGGCATCGCCTCGTCTTCCTGACCGGCAGCCGTGAGCAGGGGATCACGGCGCAAGCGGCGGGCATCTACGACCTCACCGACGATGGCGCGCGAATGTTCCTGAACGCGGTTCAGTACATGGCCCAAGCCCCGGTCGTGCTGCCGGAGTTTGCGCCGGTGATCCTGAGCGGGGGCAACATCACGTTGAGTTGGACCGGGCAGGGGACCCTGGAGGAGGCAACCAGCGTCTCGGGTCCGTGGACGCCGGCCGCCAATCAGGCGAACCCACAGACGGTTTCTGCAACCACCGGCGTCAAGTTCTACCGGCTGAAGCGGTAACCATCGGAGTCCTTGGTTGAGACTGAGGCGATCACGGGGAGACCGGACAAGTGCCGGTCTCCCCTTTCGGTCTGCGACGGTTGTCACCCCGGTCCGCGTGGGCGCAAAAGGCTCCAGGAACGCATGGCGGGCAGCTCGTGCCGGCGGTTGGCTCGTCGGCAGTCGAGGATTCACGGCGCTCGTCCCTGCTTTGGGGCTGGCCATGGCCATTTCAACGGGCGGCGCGGTGGAGGACCCGGGCGCGCGACATCGTTGGATCACCCTGCCGGTGCCGGCCGCCGGTCAAGCGGGCTTTACTCTTCTCTCTCCCGCGGCGGCCGGCATCCTTTTCACCAATTGCCTGGACGAATGGTCGAGCGCCGCCAACCGAGTTCTGGAAAACGGCTCCGGCGTGGCAGTTGGCGACTACGACGGGGACGGCTGGCCCGATGTCTTTTTCTGCGGTCTAAGTGGCAACAGCAGCTTGTACCGCAATTTGGGGGGCTGGCGATTCGAGGATGTCACCCGGCCGGCGGGAATTCCTGCGTCCAATCTGGTTGCGCGCGGCGCGGTATTCGCTGACCTCACGGGCAACGGGTGGCTCGACCTTTTGGTTTCCACTCTGGACGAAGGCGTCCGCTGCTTTGTGAACGACGGTGCCGGCCGCTACCGCGACGCCACCGAAGCCGCCGGCACCCGCTCCGCTTTCGGCGCCGGTACCTTGGCGCTGGCGGATGTGGACGGCGACGGCACCTTGGATCTTTATGTGGCCAATTACCGATCACGGGATATTCGCGACGACGCCCTGGTCGAGATTCGGATGGTCAATGGCCAATTGGCGCTTCATCCCAAATACCAGGGACGGTTGATGCTCACCCCGCAGGGACTGCGGGAGTTTG
The DNA here is from genome assembly GCA_937976685.1 of uncultured Verrucomicrobiae bacterium. Classification (GTDB taxonomy): domain Bacteria; phylum Verrucomicrobiota; class Verrucomicrobiia; order Limisphaerales; family J093; genus JADJWF01. Next base: position 3,254 of record CALJWR010000048.1, on the reverse strand, counting down.
GCGATCCGGATGTTCTGTACCTGAATGACGGACAGGGCCGTTTTCGGGTCGTGCCGTGGACCGGAGGAGCATTTCTGGACGAGGCCGGTCGGGGGTTGCGAGAGGCACCGCGCGACTGGGGCCTCTCGGCCGCGTTCCACGACGTGAACGGTGATGGCGCACCGGATCTGTACGTTTGCAATGACTACTGGACCCCGGACCGATTCTGGATCAACGACGGCCGGGGGCGCTTTCGCGCCGCGCCGCGCGAATCCCTGCGCCACACGAGCGAGAACTCGATGGGAGTCGGGTTCTCGGACTTTGACCGGGACGGCCACGTGGATTTCCTGGTGGTGGACATGGTCAGCCGCGATCCGGCGCTGCGGCGTCGTCAGGTGCTGGCGCAAACGCCGATGCCCGTGACCGTTGGCGAGGTGGACAATCGGCCCCAGATCATGCGGAACACCCTGTTTCGCAACCGCGGCGACGGCACCTTCGCCGAAATCGCCGATTTTGCCGGGTTGGCCGCGTCGGATTGGTCGTGGCAACCTGTGTTTCTCGATGTGGACCTTGACGGTTTTGAAGACCTCCTCATCCCGGCCGGGCACTCCCGTGACGTCCAGGATCTGGATGCCACGATGCAGATCCGCTCGCTCCAAAGCCCGCTGCCCCGGGAACTGTCCCCGGTGGAACGCCAGCGTGAGTTCACGCGTCGGATGATGGAGCACGCCCGCCTGTATCCGCCGCTGCCGCTGCCCATCATCGCCTTCCGCAACCTGGGCGGCGGACGCTTTGCGGAAATGACCCGTCAGTGGGGCACCGGCGATCTCGGCGTCCATCAGGGGATGGCGCTGGGCGACTTTGACCGCGATGGAGACCTTGACCTCGTGGTCAACAATCTCAACGGCGCGGCCGGTGTTTATCGCAACGACAGTCCCGCGTCCCGCGTCGCCGTGCGGCTGGAGGGGGCGTCGCCCAATACCGCCGGCATTGGTGCCCGCGTTACGCTGCGCGGTGGGGCGATTCCGGTTCAATCGCAGGAGTTGATGGCAGGAGGCCGCTATCTATCTGGAGCCGAAGCGCGGTTGGTGTTTGCAGCCGGCTCCGCGCGCTCAGGCATGACGCTGGAGGTGGCTTGGCGCAGCGGTCGAACTTCGACCGTTACGAATGTGGGGCCCGACCGGCTTTACGTCATCGCAGAGCCCGATAGCCCGCCGAAGGGTCACGAGCTCCGCACCCAGTTGCCGGGCCCGATCGCGCCGTGGTTTAGCGACGCCAGCGATTCGATCAGCCATCAGCACGTTGAGAATTCCTGCGATGAGACCGTGCGGCAGCCGCTCCTGCCCAAGAAGCTCGGCCAGGGCGGGCCGGGTGTCGCGTGGTGCGACCTCGACGGCGATGGGAGGGAGGAACTGGTCATCGGCAGCGGTGTCGGCGGTTCGCTCGCGGTCTTCAAGGCGGAGGGGCACGGTACTTGGCGGCGACTGGCTGGTGCGCCGTGGGACACCCCCGCGAACCGGGATCTTACGGGTCTGGTCGGAGTGGCTGCTGCCAGCGGCGAGACGGTGATTCTGGCCGGGGCCGCCAATTACGAAGATGGTTCAACCGCGGGTGCGGCCGTTCTCGCCTATCATTTCGGGGCAGCCAAACCCGCCGAGCGGGTTCCTGCCGACCAGGCCAGCGTTGGCCCGCTCTGCGCGGCAGACCTGGATGCGGATGGCGACCTCGACTTGTTCGTGGGGGGCCGAGTCATCTCCGGCCGCTACCCGGAGGCGGCGAGTTCCCGCATCTTCAGACAAGATGCAGACGGCTGGAAGTTGGACCTGGAGAACTCCCGGCGACTCGCGCAGGTCGGTTTGGTCAGCGGGGCCGTCTGGGCAGACCTGACCGGAGACGGTTTGCCCGACCTCGCGCTCGCGTGTGAATGGGGACCTGTCCGCGTGTTTCAAAACCGGGGTGGCGAACTCCGCGAGGTTACGGCAGACATGAGGCTTGGCCGGTTCACCGGCTGGTGGAGTGGCATTAGCGTGGGCGATCTGGATGGTGACGGGCGCCTTGATCTGGTGGCCGGCAATTGGGGTTTGAACAGTGCCTACCGCGCGTCTCCCCGGGAGCCGTTGCGGCTTTACTACGGGGACTTTCGCGAGCGGGGCAGCGTGGACCTTCTCGAGGCGGAGTGGGATTCGGAGCGCCGAGCCTACGTGCCACGCCATCGTCTCGACTACCTGGCCGCTGCGCTACCCTGGCTCCGCGAGCAGTTTCCCACTTTCGCAACGTTTAGCGAGGCGACCGTCAGTCAGGTATTGGCAGAGGTGGCCCGGTTCAAATTCGTGGAGGCCCGCCAGCTCGCGTCCGGTGTTTTTTTCAATCGCGGTTCGCATTTTGTCTTCGCGCCGATGCCCGATGAGGCGCAATACGCGCCGGCCCACGCCGCCCTCGTTGCGGACTTCGACGGGGATGGCGCACAAGACGTGTTCTTGAGCCAGAACTTTTTCGCCCTGCCTTGGGAGACGCCACGCCTCGACGCCGGCCGCGGACTAATCCTACGCGGGGATGGGCAAGGGGGGTTGACACCCATACCGGGTCAGCAAAGCGGGGTGCGCGAGTACGGTGAACAACGCGGCGCAGCCGTTGGGGATTACGATGGCGACGGCCGGGCGGATCTGGTCGTGACTCAGAATGGCGCGGCCACGCGGTTGTTCCGGAACGTGGGCGCCCGTCGTGGTCTCCGCGTGCGGCTGGTCGGTCCGTCGGGAAACCCCGTCGGGGTGGGCGCGGTGGTGCGAGCCCAGTGGGGCAACCGCTTGGGGCCGGCCTTGGCAGTCACCGCCGGCTCGGGGTACTGGTCTCAAAACAGCTCCGTTGTACTCCTGACCGGGGCGGAGCGGCCGACAGGTGTCCGGGTTCGCTGGCCGGGGGGCCGAGAAGAGACTGTGGAAGTACCGTCCGACCGCGAAGAAATCACGCTGCATTACCGAGATGACCCGGGCTCCAAGCGTTGATCACCGCTCAGCCGCCTTGGAATTCTCCGGTCCGCCTTCCAAGCCGCATCTTGCGCCCCATCCAACCGCACGAGTGACCGCCGTATGAGCGTTGGTCACCTCGGGTACTGGACCACCGCCACCTGCCCCGGTTCGAGAAACAGATACCAACCATCGCCCAGCCGGCCGGCGGCGCGTTCGCTGACCAGGTCCTCCAACGTGTCGCGCGGCGGCAGGTTGAGGGCTCCAAGGTTGACTTGCAGCAGCCCGCTCTGGGCCACCTCGGTGTGGTTG
>CALJWR010000047.1 GCA_937976685.1 uncultured Verrucomicrobiae bacterium | reverse complement strand
CCGCCGAGACCGCCACCACCGGCACCACCCAACTGACTCTGGAAGTCAATCCCCTGTACCCCTTCCAAGCCCTGCATGAACGTGTTCGGGTTGACCTTGAAGGTCCGGGTGAACAATTGCTCCGGCTCGGGAATCTTCCGGGTGAAAATGATGGAGTACTCGTCAATCGAGAACTTGATCTGTTTCTCGGCCACCTTGACCACGGCATCCAAGGCCTCGCTGAGCCGGACGTTCTTCAGTGCGGGATCAATGCGAATGCGCACTTCGTACAAGTCGAATTGTTCCTGCTGCGGTGCCTGGCTGATCGGCTGCCCGGTAAGCGGGTCAATCTGTGCCAAGCCGGTCGGTTGCGGAGCTTGAATGTCCACGAACGGAGAGATGATAAAATTCAGCCCTTTGCGCTCGGGATCCCGCAGTTTCGCCTCGTCATCCAGATACTTCACCACTTCGCGCAGGGGCACGCCGGGTTCTGGAAACTCCAATTTGTCCAAAACAATCTTGTCGAGTTTGGCGTGAATGCCCCGACGGCCAGGACCGGTATGGATGGTGTTGGTACGCGCAAACGGATTCCCCACGTTCGTCACGCCGCCCCACTTCACGGGAGGATTCCATGCATTTTCCACCTCCAGCATGCGCTCCTTGGCCATCAACTCCCGTTTCTTGGCCTCTCTGGAGAAGCGCGCTTCTGCCACCAGCCGCAGGTAGTAGCCCGCGCCCGCGTTTTCTGGATCCAGGCGAGCCGCCTGCTTAAGCTTGTCCTCCGCCTCGTTCAAACGACCCATCTCGTACAAAAGCTTTCCATCTTGCACCAAGGTGCCGGCCTCCACTTTCTGCTTGGCCACTTCCGGCACCATCGCCACCACTTCCTGACTTGGCACGCGCCCGCGCATCTCGTCCAACGTCTTGGAAACTTTGGCCATCATCTGCTGGGCCTTGGCGTTTTTGGGATCCACCCGAAGCACCCGCGTGACCTGATTCTTCGCGTCTTCGTAGCGCATGCGCGCGTAAGATTTCTCGGCCAGTTCGAGATAGACTTCCGAGAAACCCGCCACGACCTCGGCGCGCTCCGCCTCGATTCCGGTCTCCCCAATCCGCTGGACGAGCGACCAGGCTTCTTCGTACCGCCGTGCGGCGTTGCCCAAATTGCCGTCGGCCTGCTCCGCCTTCGCCTCGGCGATCGTGCGCCGCAACAGGATCGTCTGTTCCTGACGGCGGATAGCCTCGTCCGCAGCCACCTTGGCGGCGCTGTTCTGGGCCAGCGGGGTCGGGCTGGCCAGCAGTACTGCCGCCACGCAAAGGGACGCAAAGAGGCGAGTCATGGATGGGGCTTCAATTCGGGGCCGAATCATAACGGGATTTGGTCAGAATGCGGGCTTCCGGCGAAGGGTCGTGCGTTTCTTCGTTGCTTGGTCTTCGAGGGTAACGTCGGCTTCGCTGATGGCAACGATATTGTAAGTGTTGCCGCCCAGGGTGAGCTTTTGACCCTGCCGCTGGCGCGGATAGGAACGTCGGTCCACCTCGTGGTAGAGGTCCGCGGCGTAGCCGGCGACTTCCGAGTACGGACGGTCCTTGGCCACGGTGATCACCTGCTTGGAATCCTCCGCCAACACCAAAACCAGTTCCGTCGGGTCCTCCACGGGGCCCCGGATTTCCTTCAGCAGGAAGGCCTCCCGGGCGGACTCGCCCACGCCCACAATCCGCACGAACGGCCGGTGCAAGGCGCTGTTGGTCGCTGCTTCCCGAGTGGCGAGGAACTCATACCGCGTGGTGTTTCCCACCTGACGCGCCGAGCGGTACTCGATGGTGGTGCGCAACGGCACGATGTTGGTCACGATCAATGCCCCCAAGCCGGTGTCCTCTTTCGGCATCATCGTACCGGCGGGCGTTTTGATCCACATGATGGGATTGAAGACGAGGTGACCGGACTGAGCGAGTGCAATCGGCTGCCGATTGGTAACGCGGCGTAGCACTGCCTGATTGGTGCTCAGATCCAGCGGCGGCAGCGGATCAATCTTCCGGCTAACGATCCCTTGCGTAACATTGTCGAGGTCGGCCTGAACCGAGGACACCTGCAACAACAGCAGCGCCGCCGCGACAGCCAACCCGGCCAACACCACGCTCAGGATAATCTTCTCGTAATGCTTGGAGAGGAACTGCATGGCCTATTGGGCGGTTGCTTCGGCGGAGGCTTCGGTCCCGGCAGCCCCGTCCGAGCCTTCGGCAGTCGGCACCAAGCGGCTGCGCGCGCGGCTGGGACGGGCTTCAGCGGGGTCAATTAGCCGCAGGACATCCACCCAGAGGATGACGCGGAACGGCTTTTCCTCGACCATGATATTCAATCCACCGCGGCGAATTGGCGTGGGGCCGGTGGGCGTCGCCTCCTCCGGTGGCGGGGTGCCGGGAAACATGCCCGGTCGTCCATAGCGCCCACCCAGTCCGTATCGGGCCATCATGGCGGGACTCATGCCGCCCGCGCCCAACATCGGCATGGGCATCATGGGACTCTCCATCGTGTTGGTTTCCAGCAACGAGGAGGGAACGGTGTCCACTTGGATGTTCTTTACCAAAAAGCCGTGCGGACTGTGCGCCAACCCCTGCAACACTGCCGCCAATTCCGGCGTGAAGGAGTGGAACGTCAGCTCGTAAGGCGTCAGGATTGCCAAATCGTTGGTGGTGGGTTTTTTGGGCCACGTATCGCTGCCTCCCAACGAAGCCACCGTGGCTGCCACGCCGCCATCCAGCGCCCCAATCGGCACCCGTCGAATGCTGTCGTAAGTCAGGACGCGCGCAGCGAACAGCACTCTCGAGAGCGCGCGCACCTCTTCGATGGCAAACGTGAGCGGCCGGATGACGTTTTGGTCGAAGGCGACCTGCGTCCGCTGCGAACTGAAGCCGAAACCGAAGTTGGACGGGATTTTCACTCCGGCGCGTTGGGCCGACCGTTGGAGATCATCCAGCGTGGAATCCAGCAGCAGCTTCAACTGCCCGCTGTCCAAGTTGGTCGGATAGTTGATCGGCGTGAAGGTGGCGCGCAACTGCCTGGCCAGCTCCTTGAGTTCCGCCTCCTGCTCCTGGGCCGCCTTGATGTTGTCCACCTTGCGGTCCCCCGGATGCGGTTTCAGGCGGGAGAGCCGGTCCAGCTCCTCAGTCTGGGCTTGCAAGTTGGCGGACACGTCCGCCTCCAGGGTGTACTTTGAATAGAGAAAAAAGCCCGCCACGCCCAACAGAATCAGCGCGGCCACCGCGCCCAACACCCAAACCAAGTTTTTCTTGATCCAGTCCATGGCGTCAGAGCGAGATGGGTTGGGCCAGCTTCAGCTTGACCTCGAACCGGAATGTCCCGGTGTTTTCGTCGTGCTCCATCTGACCGGTCACCTTCGTGCCGTTGGTGCCGCCGACAAACAGAGGGTTGTTCTGCAACTCCCGCTCCAGAGCGAAGACCAATTGGGAATCCGCCGTGGACACCACCTTCTGAAAACTGATCGCCCGGCAGGTCAGGGTCAGCGTGTGGATGGTGTTGGTGTTCGTTTGCGCTTTGGGCTTGGGCGCGGTCTCCCCCTCTGCCCCTGAATCCGCTCCGCCGCCTCCGGTTCCGACGCTTTGCAACGCTTTCATTTGTTCCGGGTTCAGCAGCCCGTAGCGCATCATCATGGCCAGGTCCATCCGCGGACGAGGAGCCGACTCTTCCTCGGTCGTTTCCTCGGTCACGCGCTGCCCTTCAGGCGCCATTTTCTCCACCCAAACGGACGGCCGCACGTTGAGTGCGTCGCGAATGGTCTGCTCGGCCGATGTCAACGCCGCGCGAATACCAGCAAGCAGGTCTGGCCAGACGTACCGTCCTCCAGCCCATTCCGTGTATTGGTCCACCACCCTTTGCGCCTCTTTGCGCGCCGCCAACGCCGCGTTGAAACGCTGCTCCTTGTTTTGCCAATCGGTCACCTGGCCCTGCCGGTTCTCGATCGCCGCCTGCTTGACCCGGGCCAGCTTGTCGTAGAAGAGGCCCATCATGAACACCACCAGGATCAAACTCAGGGCCGCTGCCACGAAATACGGCTTCTTTTGATTGAGCTGCTGGCGCTTCAGAATTGCCTTGGGAATCAGGTTCAACTCCACCGGGCACTGTGCGGGCGTGCGCAAACCGACGCCCACGACCTCGCCCAGCGCGTGGGCGACCTTGGCGAGTTCCTCGACGTTAACCGAGGGGTCAATCTGGATGTTCCGGAAAGGATTGAAGTAGTCCACCGGCACGTTGAGCTTCTCGGCGAAGAACTGCGCCGTGTACGGCATGATCGAGGCACCGCCCGCCAGAAACACGCGCTGTGGCGCGCTGCCCCCCTGCTGGCTGCGGTAAAACTGGATGGTCTGGTTGACCTGAATGTGCAGGCGGGTCATGACCTGGCGCGCAATTTTCGAGATCGCGGCCTGTTTCGGGTTGTCCGGATCCTCGTAGGCGCCACCCAAGCTGACGAAGCCGTCGCTGATCTTGAACTTCTCGGCTTCCACGAACGGCATCTTCACCTCGGCGGCGAAGTCCTGCGTGATGGAATTCGCACCGATGTTGATGCTGCGGCAAAAGACCTTGCCCTTCTCAAAGATGAGTACGTTGCTGGTCTTGGCCCCGATGTCGAGCAACATGCTGCAGCCTTCGAGGTCGCCATAGTTGTAGCGGAAGGCGTTGCAGAGCGCAGCCGGGGAGGCGTCCACCAGTTCGAGGCGCAGGCCGTTGCCCTCGGTGGCCTTGAAAAGCTTCTCGACGATGTCGGACTTGAGGGCCACCAGCAACACCTCGAGTTCCCCCGACGGCATCGTACCGAGAATCTGATAGTCCCAGACCACCTCCTCGAGCGGGAACGGCACATTCTGCTGCGCCTCGTAGGTGATGATCTGCGTGATCTTGGAGGAGTCAACCGGCGGTAGTTTGAGAAACTTGGAGAAAACCTGAAAGCCGGCGGCGCAGACATTGCAGGATTTGGCCGTGAAGGCCTTGCTCGCCATCAACTCCTGCATGGCTCGCTGAACGACGCCGTCCCGGGCCGCTTCCTGCGCCCCCGCGAGCCCCAGGGGCCGCAACGCATACCGCAGCAGGCGGAGCGAACCCGCCTCGTTCACGTCGAATTCGGCCAGCTTCAACGTGCCGGCGCCGAAATCAATGCACAGGAATGATTTTGAACCCAACATTCGTTTGCCTCGTTTTCAGTCCGCGTGTGCCACCCGGCACGTTACAGCCAAAAACAGGCCAAGGTTGCAATTGGTGCGAGGTGGTTACTGGAAAGGGTGGGCAGGGTCAAACCAAAAGTCTTGCAATTGCCGCTTCTGCGGCGCGAACGAGGGGAATCACGCACTCGCGCGTCATTTCGACGCCGCCGAGCGTACGCCGCTCCACGGTGCCGCGGTCTGGCTGATCATTCCGGGAACACCCGCACCCGCCCATCGCCCCTGAACCCCTGCCGCGACGCGCTCGCATGCCTCATTCCCGCTCCGGGCGCTTGTAAATGACCAGCGATTTCACCAACGGTCCAAACCACTCCCGCCACAGATCGCCGTCCGGGAAGAGCAGCTTGATTTCGCGAACGTCCAAGAGCCGCACCTGCTCCACTTCCGCCTGCGCTCGCAATGGATCTGTTTCCCGCCGCATCCAGCCAAGGTCCCGCCACTGCAGCAACCGGCGCCGAAACCACACCGGCAGGTACTGCCAACCGGGAAAGAGAAAGTGCGGCTCGATCGGAAAGTGCCGGTATGGCGTCTGAACGAAATATCCGCGGCCCACGCGCCGGACCTCGTGGGCCATCGCCCATTGATCATACAGCGTTCCAACGTGCTCGATGACCGAGTTGGAAAAGACCAGGTCAAAGGACTCGTCCGCAAACTCGGGCATGCGCCGGGCATCGCCGGCAACGGAGTGAAAACCGGGCGGCAACGGTCCCGCCTCCGCCGCGAGGTTCAGCAGGGTCACTTCGCAGAACGGCGGGAACGTGACGCCCAGATGCTGCCACGACCAACTGGTGCCGCCGATGTCGAGCACGCGAAATCGTTCGGCCTTCGCGGGAATCAACCGCAGGAACAATTCAACCCGGCGGGCCCGCGCCCGGGCGGCGGCCGAGGCAGGATTCCAGACATTGGCCCAGCGCCGGAACATGACCACCCGGCTCAGGCCGCACGGGCGCCGGAGACCTTCTTCCGGACGGTCCGCGACTTGAGCCATTCGATCGTCCGGCGGAGCCCGTCTTCCAAATCCACCTTCGGTTCCCAGTGCAGGATCCGGCGCGCCCGGCTGATGTCCGGTTGCCGCTGTTTGGGATCGTCCTGCGGCAGCGGCTCGAACGCGATGCGACTGCGCGAACCCGTCAAGCGAATGATCGTTTCGGCGAACTGGCGGACCGTCAGTTCCCGCGGATTGCCAATGTTCACCGGCCGCCATTCGCGGCTCATCATCAGCCGGTATATGCCCTCGATCAGATCAGAGCAGTAGCAAAAGCTCCGGGTCTGGGACCCGTCGCCGTACACCGTCAGCGGCCGGCCCGCCAGCGCTTGGCCGATAAACGACGGCACGACCCGCCCATCCCGCAGCCGCATCCGCGGTCCGTAAGTGTTGAAGATCCGCACGATGCGCGTCTGCAACCCGTGCTCGTTGCGGTACGCCATCGTCAAGGCCTCGGCGAACCGCTTGGCTTCGTCATAACAGCCGCGCGGGCCGATGGGGTTGACGTTCCCCCAGTAGTCTTCCCGCTGCGGATGCACGAGCGGATCGCCGTAAATCTCCGAGGTCGAAGCCAGCAAAAATCGTGCACCCTTGTGCAGCGCCAGCCCCAGCGCCTTGTGGGTGCCGAGCGAGCCCACCTTGAGCGTCTGAATTGGCAGTTCGAGATAGTCTACCGGACTGGCCGGCGAAGCGAAGTGCCAGACGTAGTTCACCGGCTCGTCGAGGAACAGGTACTCGGTGACGTCCTGCTGGATGAAGCGAAACGCTGCCTTGCCCGCGTGATGGGCGATGTTCTCCACCGAGCCGGTGACCAGATTGTCCAGCACAATCACCCGGTGACCGCGCTCCAGCAGAAGGTCCACCAGATGAGAGCCGAGGAATCCGGCCCCCCCGGTCACCACCGACACCGGCGGCGCCGCCGCTCGCTTCAGTTGCCCCATGCCAGATGCCCTCTGTCGTCGTGCTCTCCCCCCCCGCCCTACTTCGCCCCCGCGCCAGCCAGGACCACCGGTAGCGTTCGGGCCAGGATTCTCAGGTCCAGCCACAGCGACCAATTATCAATGTACTCCAAGTCCAACCGCACCCACTCCTGAAAATCCCGCAAGTTGTTCCGCCCGCTCACCTGCCACAGGCAGGTCAGCCCCGGTTTGACGCTCAACCGCCGCCGATGGGCGGGATCGTCGAAGCGGCGCACTTCATCCAGTGGGAGCGGCCGGGGCCCCACCAAGCTCATTTCGCCCCGCCACACGTTGATCAACTGCGGCAGCTCGTCCACGCTGTATTTGCGCAGCCAGCGGCCCAGCGGGGTGACCCGTGGGTCGTTGGTCACCTTGAACACCGGGCCCGTCATCTCGTTCAGTGCCTCAAGTTCGCTCTTGCGCTGCTCCGCGTCGGTGATCATCGAACGAAACTTGAGCATGGTGAACGGCCGCCCGTTCAAGCCCGCCCGCTGTTGCCGGAACAACACCGGCCCCGGCGAGGTCAACTTGATCGCCAGCGCCACCAGCAGCAGGGGAATCGCCAGCAGGATCAGCAGTACCGTGGCGCCGAGGAAGTCCATCGCCTGCTTCGCCACCAGCGGCCATGAGGGCTGCGGAACGGACGTGAACACCAGCGTCGGCCGGCCGAGGAACTCGTCGGTGCGCGTCTGGGATATTTGCGTCTTGAAGAAGTCGGCCATCAACCACACCTCGACGCCCTCGCGCTCGCACACCTCAATCGTCTTCTCGATCTGCCCGAAGTACGTGTGGGCCGCCGACAATACGACACCGTTGACTGAGTGTTCGTGCAGCAGGTGGACCAGCTCCTCGATCGGCTCCCGATTGATGTCCAGCTCCCCCACCAGCACCACGTCGTCCCGGTTGTCGCGTTCGACCGCCCGCTTCAGGCGCGCCGTATCGGCACAGGTGCCTACCAGGACGATCCGCTTCTTCGCCTGCGCCTGCCCGACGCTGCTCCGCCGGTACGCCAGCGCCAACTCCTCCTTCGCGTACACGAGCACAAAACCGATCACGCTGAAGAACGGCACCATCGCGCGCGGGATCAGATACCCCTTCCGCAGCAACCAGGTGACGATGATGATTGCCAGCCCCGTCCACACGGCCGCCTTCGCCAACTGCCAGGCAGTCACCCGCCGGCTGGCCAGCCACGGCCGGCGGTAAAAACCAGACAGATGCAGAAACAGGACCGAGACCGGCACGATCACCAACAGCACCCAGGTGTACTCCGCAAACGGATTAATCTCCCGGGTGCCGCCGAACACCTCGATATGCCAGACCCGCCGCAAGGCGTGCGCCAGGTACCACGCCAGGCCGAACAGCGCCGCGTCCAGAAACATCTGGACGCGGCTGCGAATTTCTTTGTGGCGGCGCAACATCGAACGGACTTTGACCGAAAGCCCGGCGAGTAGAACCAAAATTCCGCCGCGCGGCAATCCTCCTCGCTCACCGCCATTTCCGCGCGTCCGCCCTCCGACAACGCTTTTGCGCCCGGGCACCGGCTCCCCTACCCTTCCGCCCCGTGAAAAAAATGGTGTCAACCAACCGTCCGCGGCGCGTCGGCCTCATCTCCCTGGGCTGCGCAAAGAATCTCGTGGACGCGGAGATCATGTTGGGCTCGCTGCTCCAGCAGGGCGTTGAAATCGTGAACGACCCCGCCCAGGCCGACGCCCTCATCGTTAACACGTGTTCGTTCATTGACGCCGCCCAGGAGGAGAGCGTGGACACCATCCTCGAATCCGCCGCCGTGCGCGACGCCCGGCATCGCGGCCAGGCGCTGATCGTGTCCGGCTGCCTCCCGCAGCGATTCCGCCACGAACTCCCCCGACTCCTGCCCGAGGTGGATGCCTTCATGGGCGTTGACCAGGTCGCCGAGGTCGGCCGGATCGTTGACGACGCCCTTGCCCGCCGCGCTGAAAAGGCTCTCCTCCGCCCGGCTTCATCCGCCCGTTCGAGGCGAGTAAAAGACGAGCTGGCCCGGCTGGACCGCCAGCCACCAACCACCAGCCCTGACGCTGGCGAGTCCCTCCGCGGCAGCGACAAGTTCGGCCGCACGAAAACCGTGGTCACCCCGGGAGCCCAGGTCAGCCCCGTCGTCGAAGTCCACCGGCGGCCGGAGTTCATCCCGAATTGGGAGACGCCGCGCTACCGGCTGACGCCCCGGCACTTCGCTTACGTCAAGATCGCCGAGGGCTGCAACCACCCCTGCAGCTTCTGCATCATTCCGCGGATGCGTGGCCACCACCGCAGCCGGCCGCCAGCCGACATCGTCGAGGAAGCGCGGCGCCTGCTCGCCGACGGCGTGCGCGAATTGAATCTGATCTCCCAGGACACCACGTACTACGGCCTCGACCTCCGCCCCCAGCATCGGCCCAACATCGCCTCCCCGGCACGATTCTCCGCCGCCAAAAACGCCCTGCCCCCCGATGCCCCCACCCTCGGCGCGCTCCTGCGCGCGTTGAACGCGCTGGAGGGCGATTTCTGGATCCGCCTCCTCTACACCCATCCGGCCCACTGGACCAATGACCTCATCAAAACCATCGCTGCCTGCCCGAAAGTCGCCCGCTACGTGGACATGCCCCTTCAGCACATCCACGACGCCATGCTCGAACGCATGCGACGCGAAACCAGCGGCCAATACATCCGCGACCTGATCGCCCGCCTGCGTGCCGGCATCCCCGGCATCGCCCTCCGCACCACCTTCATCGTCGGCTTCCCCGGCGAGACGGAGGCGTATTTCGAAACACTGCTTAATTTCATTCGTGACACGCGCTTCGAACGCCTCGGTGTGTTCACCTACTCCCAAGAGGAAGGCACCGTGGCTGGCCGCATGGCCAACCAAGTCCCCGAAAAGGAACGCCGCCGCCGGCGCGATCTCGCCATGGCCGCCCAACACGCCGTCGCGCGCGAGGTCAGCGCCCGCCAAGTCGGACAAATCCTCAGGGTCTTGGTGGAAAACCCGGCCGACCCACGCCAATTGGACGAGGCGCGCGTCTTCTCGTGGGAACACGGGCTCATCCGCGAATCGGCAGCAAACCAGCCCCGCCTGCGACGCGGTCCGTGGATGGTGGCCCGTGGCGAAGCCGACGCCCCGGACATTGACGGCCGGGTCTATGTGCGCGGGCCTCTGCCAGCCGGCGAATTCGCTTGGGTCCGCATCATCGGTCACACTGACTACGACTTGATCGCCGAACCGGTCTAACCCGTCCAACGGCGTGTCGCGCGGGTCCCAGCCTCGGCGCTAGGTCACCCGAGGCACGCTGCCACCCTCCCGTCTCTGCACCAGTAACCGCCCGGTGTCACTATGCATCGTTGCGCCGGAACCGTAACAGGGCCGCCACACCAAATCGGCCGCCGCTCGGGTGGGCCACGCACAGCCCACCCCAGTGCTTCCCGCGGACACCCCGACCGCTGTGGCCAGATGGCTATTGAGGCTCGCATAAATGGATACCATTGGGTCACAAGGAGAGCTTGGCCTGTTGCCAGCAGGCGCGGATCAGTGGGGTGCGCCGTTGGCTGTGCCGAAGTTGCCACCGCGCCTCCCGGCTCAGGTGCGGAATGTCCTGCGGACAGAAGTTGGCCAGGGTGTGGCGCTTGAGATGGCCCCAGATGTATTCGGAAGGATTGAGTTCGGCGCGTAAGCTGGCAACCCGGCCAAGAGGATCTGACCGCCCGGGCGCTCCACATCGTCGCGCACCCGGCGACTGCGACGCCCAGCCAAGCCGTCCCAGATGATCCGCAGCCGCCCGCGAAGCTGGCGGCGCAAGTGCCCCAGAAACTCCACGGTCTGCCGGCTTTTGAGGCTGCGGCGAAAGAGGCGGAAGCGAAACTCCCACCCAGTGATGCCGGCGATGACCGAGAGCTTGCCCCCAGCATGACTGAACACCCGTTGCGGGGTCTGGCCGTTGCGCGCCCAAGTGCGCACGACGCTCGGCCGCTCCGACAGCCCGCTTTCGTCCACAAAGAAAATGGCGCGGCGCTGCTTCAGGGACTTTTTTTGGCGCGGGCCAGATATGTCTCTTCCAGCGGCCAATCGCCACTTCGTCGCGTTGGACGGACAAGCCGCCGGAGCAGGCGGCGGCGTTGTGGGCCAATCGTCGGCGGGCCCGCAGGGAACGGGGACGGCGGTTAAGCCGGCGACGGAGTGAGGTTGTGGAACGAACCTTTGCGCACGTGTGCGAGACGGAGGAGACCGTCGGAGCTGGCTGCGGGGATTGGTGACTGTCACCAAGCTGCATCGGCTGCGGAGCGCGGCCTACAATCTGGGATTGCTGCCGCGCACGGTGCGGGGGATGGCCAAATCGCGGAAATGGGAAACGGGTGGGCGGCCTTGCTCGCGGCTTCCGG
>CALJWR010000046.1 GCA_937976685.1 uncultured Verrucomicrobiae bacterium | reverse complement strand
CAACCCTTGTGGAAGTACGTCGCCGCCGCGCTCTACTTCGCGCTCGCCGTGTTCAGCGCCCGCGTTTTGAACTGGCTGATCTCGGGTCGGCTGCGCCAATGGACGAAGCGGACGCAAACCGTGGTGGATGACCTGCTCGTTGAGATCCTCCAGGGGCCGATCCGCGTGCTGGTGGTGGTCATCCTGCTCCATATCGGGCTGCGGATCATGAGCTGGCCATCGTATGTGGAACACTACCTCTCGCTGGGTCTGCGCCTGATCGTGGCGTGGTCCCTGACCTTCATGGTGCTCAAGGCGATCAGCGTGCTGCTCACCCATTGGCAGAAGCGCCTGACCGACCGGGAGGATCGGGTGCTCGATGACCAGCTTCTGCCCCTCTTGAGAAAGGTTTTGAGCGTCGTGGTCATCACCATCGCGGTCCTGCTCACCTGTGACAACCTCGGCATCAAGATCACCAGCATCCTCGCCGGGCTTTCGATCGGCGGTCTGGCGCTCGGCCTCGCCGCGCAAGACACGGTCGCCAACCTTTTCGGCGCCGTGGCGGTATCCATGGACCGGCCGTTCCGCGTGGGCGACCGCGTCAAGTTCGATCAAGTGGACGGTTTCGTGGAAAGCATCGGCCTGCGCAGCACGCGGGTTCGCAACTTGGACGGCCACCTCGTGACCATCCCGAACAAGACCGTGGGTAACGCCGCGATCACGAACATTTCCAAGCGCCCGCACATCCGGACGATCATGACAATCGGCATCACCTACGACACGCCCGGCCACCGCGTGCAGGAAGCCAAGGCATTGCTCGAGGAAATCTATCGTTCCCACCCCAAGACCAAGGATCTCATCGTCGGCTTCGACAAGTTCGCCGAGTTCTACCTCAACCTGAACATCATCCACTGGTGGGACGGCACCGACTTCAAGGAGTACTTCGCCGGCATGCATGAACTGAACGTCAAGGTCAAGGAACGCCTCGACGCGGCCGGAATCAGTTTCGCGTTCCCCACGCAGACGCTCTATCTCCGGCAGGATTCCGAATGGCGCGTGTCAGGTTCGATGGGCGTGCCGCCGTCCGCCACAAATGCTGCCGCGCTGCCCCCGGCGTGACCGCACCACCATCCCGTGCGCGACTTCCTCTGCGAGTGTCTGCGGGACGCCGGTCAGGTGCTGCTCGAGCATCTTGCCCGCGGCTGCCCGGCGCAACTCAAGGAAAACCAGAGCAGCGTGGTCACGGCGGCCGACCTTGCATCCGAGGCGCTCATTGTCGCCCGCCTGCGCGAGCGGTTTCCGGACGACGGCATGATCGCCGAGGAGACGGGCTTCCAGCCCGGTCGGAGCCAGCGAACCTGGGTCGTTGACCCGCTCGACGGCACCTCCAACTTCGCGGCGTCACTCCCGTGGTTCGGCGTGATGATCGCCCTGCTCGATGGCGGATCGCCGGTCGTTGGTGGCCTCTACCTGCCCGTCACGGACACACTCTACTTGGCCGAGGCGGGGCAAGGGGTCCAGCGCGACGGGCAACCCGTGCGCCTGACCGACGACACTGAATTGAGCACGGTTCTCTGTGCCTGCTGCATGGACGCTTCCTCGGACCCGGCGGAAAACCACCGCCAAGCAGCCGCACTGGGGCGCCTCGTCAATCGCACCCGAAACGTCCGCGCCACCAATTCGCTGGTGGACGTTTGCTACACCGTGGACGGTCGCTTGGGAGGCTTCGTCAACTACTGCACCAAAATCTGGGACATCGCGGCGCCGGCACTTGCCTTCCGTGAAGCCGGCGGCCGCTTCACTGACTTGGATGGGTGCGACGTGGTTTTCCGCCTCAACGAGGAGCCATTCGACCGCAACTACGCAGTGGTGGGCGCAAGCCGGGCGCTACATCCGCAAATCTTGGCCATCCTGCGCGGCGACGAGTGATCCTTTGGCGCCGTTCGCTCCGTGCGGACGACGCTACCGGCGCCGGCAGCGAGGGGAGCGCCGCGAAATCACGGTCCCGGCCCGGTGCCCCACGGCGCTGGCGCCAATGCTCCCTGCTGCTACCCTGCCGTCACCATGGCATTCGATTCCTTCCGTGACTGGATCCACACGCTCGATCGGGCCGGCGAGCTCCGGCGCATCACCACCCCCGTCGCCACCGAGCTGGAAATCACCGCCCTCGCCGACCGCGAGATGAAGCAGCCCGGCGGCGGCCAGGCCCTTCTCATCGAGCAGCCCACCGTCAACGGCGTCGTCTCCCCGTTCCCCGTCGCCATCAACACCCTCGGCTCCTGGAAACGCATGGCTCTGAGCATGGGCGCGGGGACGGTGGATGAGGTCGCCGCCGAGCTCGGTGCGCTCATGAAGGCCAAGCCACCCACCTCGGTGCGCGAGACCCTGAAGCTCCTCGCCCTCGCCCTCGACCTCCGCCACGCCAGGCCCAAGCGCGTCAAAGACGGTCCCTGCCAGGAAGTCATCCACCGGTTCGACGATGCAAAGGAGAAAAGGGAAAAAAGCGCGGGGGAGAAATCCCCGCTTCCCCTTATTCCCTCTGCTGCTCTTCCCCCAGGGCCGGTGCAGCTTCCTCCCACCTCTCCAACCCCGCCAACGCTCCTCGACCTCCCCATCCTCAAATGCTGGCCGCTCGACGGCGGACGCTTCATCACGTTGCCCTGCGTCGTCACCAAAGATCCTGACACCGGTGAACGCAACGTCGGCATGTATCGCATGCAAGTCTATGACGACCGCACCACCGGCATGCACTGGCAGCTCCAGAAGGTCGCCACACGCCACGGCCGGCGCTACTACGAACGCAGCGAGCGCATGCCCGTGGCCGTCTTCCTCGGCGGCGATCCCATGTTCCCCTTCGCCGCCACCGCCCCGCTCCCGGACGGCCTGGATGAATTTCTCCTCGCCGGCTACCTCCGCAAAAAATCGGTCGAACTGGTGCAATGTGTCACCAACGACCTCGAAGTCCCCGCCAACGCCGACTTCGTCATCGAAGGCTACGTGGATCCCACCGAGCCGCTCCGCGAAGAAGGCCCGTTCGGCGACCACACCGGCTACTACACTCTGCCCGAGCCGTACCCCGTCTTTCACGTCACCGCCATCACCCACCGCAAGGACGCCGTCTATCCCGCCACCATTGTCGGCCTCCCGCCGATGGAAGACTTCTACATCGGCGGCGCGTCCGTGAAACTCTTCCTGCCCATCTTCAAGATGAACTTCCCCGAGATCGTGGACCTCGCGCTGCCCGCGGAGGGCGTCTTCCACAACCTCGTTTTCGTAAGCATCAAAAAGACCTACCCGATGCAGGCCTACAAAATCATGCACGGCCTCTGGGGCATGGGGCAGATGATGTTCACCAAATACCTCGTGGTGGTGGACGACGATGTGGACGTGCACAACACCAGCGAAGTGCTGTTCCGCCTCTGTGCCAACACCGACCCGCAACGCGACAGCCTCTTCACCAAAGGCCCGTCCGACGTGCTCGACCACGCCACGAGCGAAATCGCCAGCGGCAGCAAGCTCGGCTTGGACGCGACGAAGAAACTGCCGGGCGAAGGCTTCAAACGCCCCTGGCCGCCGTTAATCCGAATGACCGAAGACGTCCGCCGAAAGATTGACGCGCTGTTTGGAGGGCTCCCCTTATGATTGAGCCAGGTGTTATGAGAGGATTGAGTGGGGCTATGGGGTCAGTTCTTGATAATGGCTATTCTTCGCCAGACTTCCTCCGGCGGTACAACAGGTGGTTCAGATGCCCGCGCGTTCCCATCCCCAGCCGCTCCGCGATCCACCCCACCGTCAGCGTCGTCTCTGCCCGCAAGCGCGCCGCCAGCGAGTTGATAGGAAATTGCTTTCTGGACGCTGCGCGGTTCCGGCACCGAACCCATCCTGCGGATCTACGCCGAGGCCCCGTCCACCGCCGCCGTCAAGACGCTGCTCCGTCAGGGCGTGGCGCTGACGAAGCGGGTGTGAGTGTCCAAGGGAACCGTGCGGCGAAGTGCCCGCCAGCCCGGCCCCTTCCTATCGCAGCCGCAGCCGGTAGAACCGATTCGTGACGGTCAACGATTCCTCGTCGGTCCGGGACTCGGGCGACGTGGTGAGCCGCAATTCCAGCAGGTCGGCCCAATGAACGAGGTTGGTGGAGTGCTCGATCGTGTAGTCGAGCCGGGTGTCCCCGGTGAGATCGAGCCGCATCCGGCCGTCGCCTTGGCGTTGGATGGCCAAGCTGGAGCCGATGACGAGGATCTCGAAGGAGCGCGTCGCGTCGAGCGCCGGAGCGCCGTTGTCCGTGACCTGGATGCTGACAGGATGGGTGCCCTGTTGCGCGACGGAGGGGGTCCACGAAATCAACCCCGTGGCCGGGGCGATGGTGAGCCCCTCGGGACCGCTCACCACACCGTAGGTGAGTGTGTTGGCGGGAAGGTCCGCGTCGGACGCCTCGGCCTGCACGGTCAACGGCAGGCCGAAATGGTTCGTGACGTTTCCGATCAGGGCGAGCACGGGGGCGGTGTTCACCTCACGCACGATGACGGTGAAGGAGTTGGTCGTGGCCAAGGCGGGCGAGCCGTTGTCCGTGACAACAACGCGCACAAGATTCGTGCTCGGACCCTGGGCCTCGGAGGGAGTCCAAGCGATGGCACCACTTGCCGAGTTGATCGTCATGCCCGTCGGGGGTGAGAGGAGCGAGAAGGTCAGGATGTTGGCCGGCAGATCCGCGTCGATGGCCGTGGCCGTCACGGACAACGTCGTCAGCTCGTCCAGTTCCTGATGGCCGGGGACCGTGAGCACGGGCGTGGTGTTCACCTCCCGCACGACGACGGTGAAGGTGTTCGTCGCGCTCAATTGTTTGGCGTTCACCGCCCACGGGTTGGAGTCCGCGACCACGGTGGTGAAGGTGTTCGTCGATGGTCCCTGGGCTTCGGTCGGCGTCCAGGTGATCACACCGGCTTCGCTGATGATCGCGCCGGATGGGGCGGCGAGCAGGACGTAGGTCAACGTGTTGGCCGGCAAGTCCGCGTCGGTGGCGGTGTTGGTCACTGAGAGCGTGGTCAGCTCGTCGAGGGTGCGGTCGGCCTGCGCGGGGAGAAGGGGCGCGGAGTTCACCTCACGGACGACGACGGTGAAGGTGTTTGTCGCGCGCAACTGCTGGGAGTTCACCGCCCACGGGTTGGCGTCCGTGACAACAACCGTGACGGTGTTGGTGGAGGGGCCTTGGGCCTCGGAGGGTGTCCACGCGATGGCCCCGCTGGCGGCGTTGATCATCATGCCCGATGGCGGCGAGAGGAGTGAGAAGGCCAGGCTGTTGGCCGGCAAATCCGCGTCCGTGGCCGTGGCCGTCACGGACATTGTCGTCAATTCATCCAGTTCCTGGTGGCCCGGCACCGTGAGCAAGGGCGCGGTGTTCACCTCGTGGACGACGAGGACGAAGGAGCTGGTCGTGCTCAGGCTCGGGGTCAATTCATCCCACGGATTGGAATCCGTGACCACGACCGTGACAGTGTTGGTGGAGGGGCCTTGGGCCTCGGTGGGTGTCCACGCGATGGCCCCGGTGGCGGGATTGATCGTCATGCCCACCGGCGGGGAGAGCAGCGCGAAGCTCAACGGATTGACGGGCAAATCTGTGTCCGTGGCCGCGGCGGTCAGGTGGAAGGCGCTCTGCTCGTTCACGCTCTGGGTCGCGGGCAGGGCCAATGCTGGAGCCGTGTTCACCTCGCGGACGATCACGGTGAAGCTGTTGGTCCGTCGGTAAGGCACGCCGTTGACCACGTCCGTGACGTAGGCGGTGACCACGTTTGTGGATGGACCGTCGGCCTCGGTCGGCGTCCATGCGACGATGGCGTTGGTAGGTCCGTCCGGCGTGAGCGTCAGCCCCGGCGGTCCGTCCAGCAGCGTGAAGGCGAGCGGCTTGTCGGGCTCGTCGGGATTCTGCGCGGAGACCTCGGCGAGCAACGGGGTCAGCTCGTCGAGGATCTGCGTGTCCGGCACGATCAGGTCGGGCGGAACACGAGACAGTTTCACCGTGTAGGAGCCCGTGCCGCCCGCCGTCGAGCTGCGCAGCACGACGGTGTGAAGGCCGGCGTTGGTGACCACGTAGTTGAAGCTGTTGGAGCTGGCGGTCGTGAGATTGCGCAGGAGCAGTCCGGTAGGGCCGTAGAGCTGGACGCGCACCGTGAGGCCCGACGCCGTGAACCGGACCACGTTGCTGTCGCCCAACGTGCCGTCGAAGCTCCACGCATCGATGTCGCCGATCTCCAAGGCGCCGAGGACCGTCAGGCCGTTGATCATCGCGCCGCCTTCGTCGCCGGACGACACCTCGGCGGGCGCGCCGGAAAAGGCGAGGGTCAGGCGGTAAGCGCCGGTGCCGCTGTTGCCGGAGGTCGCGCTGCCGGTGCCATCCCCCGCCACCACCAGGAACGTGCCACTGTTCGTCGCGCGGAATAACACCTCCGCCGCCACCGCGCCCGCGTCCGAATCGAGTTGCGTGCCGTCCGGTCCATAGAGCCTCAACCAAGGGGACAGCGTGGCCGTGCCGGTGATGTCGCCCATGCGCAGCACGATGTTGTCCCCGGCGTTGGCGGTGAAGGTCCACGCGTCAATGTCCCCCGCCTCGATGGCTCCGAGATGCATCACGCCGTTGGTCAGTGCCCCGCCCTCGTCGCCCTCGGAGATGACGAGCGGACTGCCGGTCTTGGCCAGGGTTAGGCGGTAGGTGCCGGTGCCGCTGTTGCCGGAGGTCGCGCTGCCGGTGCCATCCCCCGCCACCACCATGAAGGTGCCGCTGTTCGTCGCCCGGAACTGCACCGACGCCGCCACCGTCCGGCCGTCGTTGCCCAGGAGCGTTCCGTCCGGGCCATAGACCCGGAGCCACGGGACCAATGTGGCCGTCCCGGTGATGTCGCCCATGCGCAGCACGATGTTGTCCCCGGCGTTGGCGGTGAAAGTCCAGGCGTCGATGTCCCCGGTTTCAATGAGTCCCAAATGAGTGGTCCCGTTGACCAAAGGACCGCCCTCGTCGCCCTGGGAGATGACGAGCGGACTGCCGGTCTTGGCCAGGGTCAGGCGGTAGGTGCCGGTGCCGCTGTTGCCGGAGGTCGCGCTG
>CALJWR010000045.1 GCA_937976685.1 uncultured Verrucomicrobiae bacterium | reverse complement strand
CGGTAGCACTTATCAAAGGAATCTGCCGCCCGGCGGGCGATCTCCATGTCGAAGAGTTCGGTCAACGCCGGCTGATCCGTGGTTTCGGTATAAGAGCGATTCTGCGGCATACGTTCGGCCAGCCATTCCTTCGCTCCACGGATGGATTCAGGATCGTCAGGCGCTTGCAGGTCAACGGGCAGGCCGCGATGCCCGCGCAGGGAATCCGCGGCGGCGAGGAACCAAGCCTCGTACTCGCGCTTGGCCAGGACCACTGATAGAGCCATGTCCGAACGAGCGGCCTTCGCGCGTCGAAGCAGTGCGGGCCCCTCGGTTGCCGGACAGCCATCGTCGCAATCAAGCACGATCAAAATGCCACCCTGGCCCCCAAGCCTGCGGGCGGCCAGTTCGACGGTACGCTCCAGTTCACCCGCCTTTACGAGACGCGAACCCGGAACGCGTATGACGGGCCCCACATCGGGGACAAGGCCGGGATCGAGGGTTCGGGCGATGCGTCGGACAAGCACAGGCACCGACGAGCACTCGCCGTCGCCTTCGACAATGGAGGCCAGGTGCACCATATCAGCGGTCGCCCATTCTGAAGAGTTCTAGCTGGCGAGGATTCACATTGCGCACAGCGGTTTCATCAGGGTTGAGTTGGTTGAGGCGAAGCAATTCGCCAACGGTGTAGAGTTTGTCGCGAATAGCGCTGCGCCCCGCTTCGTCCACCGGACCGATGCGGGTTTCGCCCGCATCCATGGTGACAGCGAGAATGTGCTCGTCCGAGATCGCCTTGTCGTCCAGGAGGTCTGGGCTGTGGCTGGTGACGAGCACCTGCGTGTTCCGCGATGCGGCGCGCAACGCGTCGCGTAGGATGCCAGCGGCGCCCGGGTGCAGGGCGATTTCGGGTTCCTCAATACCGACCAGGCGAACGGCCTTGGAGGGGTCCTCGGATGTTTGAGATAGGGCCACCAATACGCCCAGCGCCCGGAGGGTGCCGTCGGACATGTTTTCGGCCAGGAACCGCCAGGGGGCCTCATTCGATCCGACTTTCTGGCGGAATTCCAAGGTCTCCTTCTTGCCCACATGACGGACGTCAACGGCCTTTACGCCCGGCACCACTTTTGCAAGCATCTCCACCACGCGCTCGCGATTCGCCGCCGGCAGTCTGTCCAGAACGCTGGCAAGATTGCGGCCGTCGCGTTGGAGAACGTCCCCCGCATCCGGCGGCTGCATGTCGCGAATCTCATCCGGGTTTAGATTGTAAAATCCCATGTGCGTCAGGCAGTCGTAAAGGGCGCGGAACTCTGGCTGTCCCGACGCGGCGACAAGGTAGAGTCGGTCGTTGGCGGCCGGTGGCGGCGCTTTCATGCTGGATGACTTCACCTGTCCCTGCTCGACATCGTAGAAATATCCATCTTCGAGGGCGGCATTCGAGAAGATACGGCACTCCTCGCGCTGGACCTCAAAGCCGCCCTTCGGTTTCGCGCCCACGCGGAATGCGTAGGTGCCGTTCTTGCCGTCGGGCAGAGCCAACTCAAGCCGAATGCCGAAATGCGTGGGATGGCCGGAGGAACGCCGCCGCACTTCGTTGATCCCGCCGCGGTCGCGGAGGGCATGATCGAGCGAGGTGTTGAGCGACTCTGTAACCAGCCGCAAGGCATCAAGGAAGTTGCTCTTGCCGACACCGTTCTGTCCCACGAGGAAGACCAACGGCTTGAGCGCCACGGAGCACTGCGCAATGCTTTTGTAGTTCCGTAGAACCACTCTCGATACCAATGTCACGTCGTGCATAGCACATTCTCCTCTGAACTTATCGGATGGGGTTGACTCATTTTGGCGCCTCGGCGTTCTGGAGTAGTTCGACAAAATCGTCGTTCACGCTGGTGACACCGATATCCGGTTGGCGGGGGATGCGGTCTCTGATTGCGATATGTTTTTTCACAGCATCCTCCACCACGGGACGGCGAGCACGTCGGGGGCGAGCCATTCCAGTTGATCGCCAGTATGCAGCAGGAGTCCTGCGCGGGCCTTTTTACCGTATTCGGCGCGAAACCCGCGGAGATTTTTGGCATCGGCCAGGCGCGGCCGGTTGCCGGCCTTGACCTCGATGGGGAGCAGCTTGCCCTCCGTTTCGATCACGAAGTCCACCTCTTCGCCGATGGCGGTGCGCCAATAGAACAGCTCGGCGCGTTCGCGGCGGCTGTCGCGCCAGACGAGGAGGTCCTGCAGAATCAGGTTCTCCAGCAGCGCGCCGCCGGGCGCCCCGGGTCCGGCCAGGTGGCAGGCCAGTCCGGTGTCGCTCCAGTAGAACTTGGGCGATTTGATGAGCCGCTTCGTCCGATTTACGGCGTAGGAGGGCAGCCGCACCAGGAGGTAGGAAGTTTCCAGGAGATTGAGCCAGCGGTGGACGGTGGGCTGGGCCAGCGCGCAGTCGCGACCCAGTTCGCTTTGATTGATCATGCCGCCGATGCGCAGACAGGCGGCGTGCATCAGGCGCCGGAAATCGGGCAGGGAAGAGATTTCCGAGAGTTCCCGCAAGTCGCGCTCGAGGTAGGTTCGCACGTATCCGTCGAACCAGACGGCGCGTTCTTTCGCGGTCTTGAGCTGCAAGGCAGGTGTGGGATAGCCGCCGCGGGCGATGGCTTCGCGCCAATCCGCGGGCTGCGCGGGCACGTCCGCAAGCAGCTTGTCCCATTCGGGTTCGGGGGTTGCGAGGATTTCTTCCCATCGCCCTGCGACACCCTGGCCGGCCTGCTCGCGGAGGGTCATGGGCCAGAGCGTGAGATAACCGGCGCGGCCCGCCAGCGATTCGGAAACGTGCCGCATGAGCAGCAGATTGGCCGAGCCGGTAATCAGAAATCGGCCCGGCCGCCGATTTCGGTCGATGGCGCGCTTGATTTCGCGAAGAAGGTCAGGGGCGCGCTGAACTTCATCTAGGGTGACCGGCTGAGCGCCGCCGAGAATCGCGTCGGGGTCGCGCCGCGCCGCGTCCAGCGCGTCGAAATCGTCCAGTGTCACGTAGCGTCTGCCGTCGAGCGCCTGCGCGAGCGTGCTTTTGCCCGTTTGCCGCGCGCCGGTGACGACCACTACGGGCATCACCCGCAAGTGCTCGCGCAGACGCTCGGCCACGCAGCGGGGCAAAATATAATTATTCATGGCTCAAATAATTACCATTCACAACGAGAATGACAAGCGCGCTCGCGGCTCCGTTCATCGCGGCGCCTCAGCGCGAGCCAGTAATTCGGCGAACGAGTAGTTCACGCTGGTGACCCCGAAATCCGGTTCGCGTTGGAACGGACGGCGGACGTAGTGGACGCGGTAACCTGGGAGCGCCGGCGTCTCGCCGGCTCCTGGGAACGCGGGCGTCCCGCCCGCCTCTTCCCTATCAAACTCGACAATGGCGAGGATAAAGTCATCCGGCTTGTTGAGAGAGTGAAGAATCTCGTTCTTCGTGACCGTGATGGTCGGCGCGCCGGAGACGCGGCCCTTGACTTCGATGAAGCGCAGTTTGCCCGTTCCCGGAACGCGGCTTTCGATGTCGTAGCCGAGTTTGTCGCGCTCGCGATCCACCGGCTCGAAGCCGAGCTCGCGCTCGATCTGCATCACGATGGCGCGGGCCTTGGCGGCGGAGGCCTGCGTGTCTCCTGGGAGCGCGGGCGTCCCGCCCGCCGATTCCCCCTTTATCGCCGCCAGCAGACCGGCGGGCACGATCAAGCACCCGCCCATGATCACCGGCGGAAGCGGGGCGATCTGTTTCTCGAGTTTGATCTCCTCCATCCGCTTCTGGAGGCGGGCCTGCAGCGCATCGGCGCGCTTGCGCGCTTCGTCGGAGTTCAGGCGCGCATTGGGCTTCCCGGCTTGCTCCTGGAGCTTGAGCTGCTCGGCGCGGTGATCCCAATAACTGATCTCCTTGGTCAGACGGTCATGGACCGCCGCTTCGGTCTTGGCGATGAGATCGAGGCGGCGGGACCGGACCTCGGACAGATGCTCGGGCACCACCTGGGCCACGGCATAGGCGAGCACCCGCTGCTCGATGGAAGATGCCGGCGAGACGCCGGCGCTCCCAGGGAAGATCCACGCACACTCGGGACGCGCCAGAAGCGCGTCGATGCCCGGTTCGCCGTCAACCAACGGCCGGTAATCCAGATAGGGCGCATACTGCAAGTGGCGGAAAACGCCTGGGAGCGCCGCCGTCTCGGCGGCCCTGGGAGCGCCGGCGTCCCGCCGGCACTCTTCGGGAAACGCACTGCTCCATCGCCACTGACTCTTCTCGTTGACCAGCCCTGCCTTGACCGGGTTGTTCTCAATGTAATCCTTCGCATTCGCGAAGTGCCGCTCGTTCCGGATGAACCGGTCATAGTACTCGCGGAACCAGAACTCGCCGGCGCGGCCGAGTATCTTGTTGGCTGCGTGGGCCGTGAAGGACTTCCAAGAGTGGAGGATGGAATCAAGGGAGAAAGATGCCGGCGAGACGCCGGCGGTCCCGGGAGTACTCCCAGGCTCGAAGAGGACATGCACATGGTTCGGCATGATGCACCAAGCGATGAGGCGGTACCGTTCGCCGTCGAAGTGCAGCAGAGCATCCTGGACGAGTCGCGCAATGCGTTCGTCACGAAGCCAGCAGGCGCCGCACCCCTGGTCTTCGTACTTGGCGATGCGTTCGCGGAGTTCGACTTCACGCGGGTCGTCGGCAGGCAAGCCCTCAAGCCAATTGAGTTCGGCGCGCCAGTTGTCCACGACGGACTGTGGGACGGCATCGTGCAGGCGGAAGGTGACGGATTGGATGAGACCTGGGGCGTCGAAATGGGGAAGGTAGCCACGAGAGTGCCAAAGAGAGTCTGCCGCCGGGACGGCGGCGGTCCCAAAGCATGCCGGCGGGACGCCGGCGCTCCCAGGGGAGAGTTCGACATAGAGCATGCGCTTGGAGATGATTCGCCGTTCACCCGCCCGCGTCAGGCTTGCGTCCTGTATGGCGTGTTCGAGGTAGAACAGAACGCGGGGTTGCGTCCCGGCGTCGCGCTCGTCCACCAGAATCGCGCCGCGCCGCAAGAGGTCGCGGTGGCGCTCCAGAGTCAAATCAATGGTGGCGTCCAACAGCGGATGCCCAGGGCACAGGAAGGCCGCCAGCGGCTGCCCCTGCGGAGCGACCAGGCTCTTCTCGAAGGCGATGCGTTCGTAGCGGGGAAGAACAGGTTCGCCCACACCGATTAGCCGGTCCCGGTTGCGGACCGGCGCGGGGACGTGCGTGATTTCGTAGCGGCGCGGCTCGCGCTGTCGGACGGACCCGCCCAACTGACGAAAAGCCTCGAGGAAGAACGATTCGATGTAATGGGGCTGGAGCCGCCGGGCCTCGGCGCGTTCCATCTCCTCGCGCACCTTGAAGACACGCGAGGCGTCCATGCTGTCATGCGCCAACGCCCGTTCCTCGAGCAGGTCCTGCAACTGGGTTTTGTCGAAGGCATTCGCCACCACTTGGGTCAGCCGCGCCCGGACCTCGGGCCGTTCGCCGTAGCGAATAGCCTCGATCAAAAGGTCGCGCAAGGGTTTGCCTTCAAACTGGAGCTTGCCCAACACATCGAACACCTGGCCGCCGAGCGCCTGCCGCGCCTGTTCGAGTTTCTCGAGCAGGGTGCGGTAAACATCGCCCTCGCGGGTCTCTTCGGCGACCAGATTCCAGAGGTGGCAGACTTCGGTTTGCCCGATGCGGTGAATGCGGCCGAAGCGCTGTTCGATCCGGTTGGGGTTCCACGGCAGGTCATAGTTGACCATCAGGTGGGCGCGCTGGAGATTGATGCCTTCGCCGGCGGCGTCCGTGGCGAGGAGCACCTGCACGAGCGGATCGTGCTTGAACGCCTCCTGGGCCTTCATTCGTTCTTCGCGGCCCATGCCGCCGTGAATCATGACCACGGACTCCTTGTTTCCGAGCAACGTGGTGATGCGGTCTTCGAGGTAATTGAGTGTGTCGCGGTGCTCCGTGAACAGTACAAGTTTCTGATGTGGGGACGGCGATGGCGGCGGTATCGGCCCGGAACCGTAAGGCGGACGATCCTCCGCCACCCGGCCGGCCGCCGGTCCGGCCATGAACACCGTCTGCAACAACTTCGCCAGTTCTTGCCATTTTCGGTCCTCGCCACTGCGGCGAAGCGCAAGGGCGAGGCCCTCCAACCGCTTTAGCGTGCCGATCTCCGCCTTGAGTTCCGCAATGGTCCGCGCAGCCGTAGCCTGATCCAGAATCTCTTCCTCGACCGTCTCGATTTCGTCGTCCGGCGCGTCTTCGAGGTCCTCGACATCCTCCGCAT
>CALJWR010000044.1 GCA_937976685.1 uncultured Verrucomicrobiae bacterium | reverse complement strand
CCGGCGGAGGTGCTCGTCGTCATCCAGTGCTGCCAGTGCTGCCGCCTGGGCGAGCGAATTGATGTTGAAGGGCTGCCGAATCTTCTCCAAGACCCCGACTAGGTCCGCCCGGCCAATGCCATAGCCCAGACGCAAGCCCGCCAACCCGTACACTTTCGAGAAAGTGCGGGTCAGCAGCAGATTGGGCCGACTCCCCGACCGGATTTCCGACAGGAGGTCCAGCGGGTCGTCAAGGAATTCGAGATAGGCCTCGTCCATGACCAGCAGCACATGGGGTGGCGCGGCGTTGAGCAAGCGCCGGACGGCATCTGCCGGTGCCAGCGTCCCGGTGGGATTGTTCGGGTTGGCAACAAACACGACGCGCGTCCGTTCGGTGATCGCCCGGGACATCGAGTCCAAGTCATGACCCAAATCACGCGCCGGCACTTCCACCAGTCGGCCGCCGCACAAATGCGTCACGATGGGGTACACGGCGAAGCAGTACTGGGACACCACCACCTCGCTGCCAGGCGTGATCAAGGCGTGACCGACGAATTCCAAGATTTCGTTGGACCCGTTACCCAGAATCAGGTTTTCCGGCGCCACCCCCAACTTGCCGGCAAGGTGTCGCTTCAAGTAGTAGGCATTCCCGTCCGGGTAGAGATGAACTTGCCCCGCCGCCCGGCGCATGGCATCGAGCGCCCGCGGGGACGGCCCCAGCGGATTCTCGTTCGACGCCAGCTTGATGATGTCCGCCGCCGGCAACCCCAGTTCGCGGGCGACTTCCTCGATGGGGCGCCCGGGCTGGTACACCGGCAGATGGTTGAGAATCGGATTGAACGGCAGCGGGTTGACAAGACTCGACAACATGACGCGCGGATTGCGCCAGACCCGGACCGGCGCGGCAATTCGGGAGAAAGGAATCCAGACGGTGATCGGGGCTTCCCCTCCCGGCTGCGGTTGGCTATCACCTGCGCATGAACGCCTGCGCGCTCCTCGCTTCCGCTCTGCTTGCGGCCAGCGCCGCGACGACCGCGAACGCCACTTCTCCCATGAAACTCGAATCGCTCCCCTTTGGAAAGACGGCGGACGGAACGCCCGTCCGGCTGCACATCCTGCGCAACGGCCAGGGCATGACGGTCAAGGTCATGGACTACGGCCTCATCATCACCGAGCTCCACGTGCCTGACCGGGACGGCAAATCCGGCAACGTGGTGCTCGGCTTCGAGACGCTGGAACGCTACCTCCAGGGGCACCCGGCATTCGGCTGCGTCATTGGCCGCTTCGCCAACCGGATTGCCGGCGCACAGTTCGCGATTGACGGCCGGGAGTACACGCTGGCGAAGAACAACGGCCCGAATCACATCCACGGCGGCCCCGGGGGCTTCGACAAGCGCGTCTGGCGCGCCTGGCCCTTGCCGGTCACGGCCGACACGGCCGCGGTGGAATTCACCTACCTCAGCCCGGATGGCGAGGAAGGCTATCCTGGCAACCTGTTGGTGACGGTCCGCTACACCCTGACGGCCGACAACGAACTGCGCTTGACCTACCGGGCGACCACCGACCAACCCACCGTGGTGAACCTTACCAACCACAGCTACTTCAACCTCGCGGGCGAAGGCGATGTGCTGGGCCACGAGCTTTGGCTGGCGGCCCAGTACTATACGCCGGCGGACGACGCGCTCATCCCGACGGGCGAGATCCGCAGCGTCAAGGGCACGGCGCTGGACTTCACCACGCCGCGCCTCATCGGCGAGCGCGCCCAGCAGACCGGCCTGAAACCCGCGGGCTACGATCACAACTTCGTCCTGCGCAGCGATGGGCAACTGGCCCTGGCGGCGCGCGTGTACGAACCGCGCTCGGGACGGACACTCGAGGTCTCGACCACCCAGCCGGGTGTCCAGCTCTTCACCGCGAATTTCATGGACGGCTCGATCGTTGGCACGGGCGGCGTCAAGTATCCGCGCCACGCGGGCTTCTGTCTCGAAACCCAGCACGCCCCGGACTCGCCCAACAAGCCGCATTTCCCCAGCGTGGTTCTTCGGCCGGGCGAAGTCTTCGCGCAGACGACCGTCTTTCGATTCGGCGTCCGTAATTAAGGCGCCGCATGACGGCACCATCGCTGCCCGGTCCGCGGTCGCCTGCGGGCTTGGGCATTGGAGCGAGAGGCGCGGCTCTGAGTCCCGCCCGAGCGGCCTTGTTCAGGCGTCCACCGAGCCGTTGGCCACTGGAGGCCGACATCAGTCACTTCTGGGTCACCGCCGGCGGTCCGGAACTCGGTCCATGGTTGGCATCTTTCTGGACCGTCTCAAAGGCTCCAGCCGCGGCGGTATTCCGGACTGACGTACGCGTTGGCCGCCTCGTGGCTGCTGAACCTGCCGGCGACGTTGTCCCAGTGAAGGGGCTGACCGGGGAAACGAACGGCAATGGCACCGAGCAGGGCGGCTTGGGTGAGCGGCCCGCCGTAGCCGAAGTGCGACCCTGCCTGGCGGCCGCTGCGAATGGCCTTCGTCCAATCCCAAGCGTGGTTCTTGACCCGGGCGATTTTCTGGGCCGGGGCGTTCTTGCCGGAGTATTGCTCCATCAGTTTCTCCGGCAGTAACCGGCAGCCGCCGCCCCCGTGGGATCCGTGCAGGATCATGCCTTTTTTGCCAAAAAGGATGGCCCCGATACCGGGTACGTTGTCATCTGCCTCAAAGCTTTCCGGTTTGGGAATCCGGCTCCCGCCATCGTACCATACCAGCTTCACCGGGCCGCGCTGTCCCCGGGCCGGGAAGTCGAACGTGATTCGAGCGCCGGGCGGGTAGGTCAGCCCGTGTTTGACCGGATCGTAGTCGGTGACTTCGGCGGTGATGGTGGACGGCGCATCGAGGTCCAGCGCCCAGAAAGCGGGATCAATGACGTGGCAAAACCAGTCGCCGATGGTCCCGGTTCCAAAAGGCATCCAGCCGCGCCAGTTCCAGTGAACCCAGAAGGGCGCGTAGGGGCGGAAGGGGACCGGGCCGATCCACAGATCATAGTCGAGCCCTGGGGGCACGTCGTAAGTCTGGCTGAGCTTGTCCAGATTGCGGATCTGGCTGTACACATCGCGGAAGGCGTCGCACCCGGCGTGGACGGTATGCACCTGGCCGACGGCGCCGGCCCAGATCCACTCGCAAACCTGCCGGATCGAACCGCTGGAATGCCCTTGGTTGCCGAGTTGGGTGACCACCTTGTACTCGGCGGCCGCTGCCATGAGGGCGCGCACCTCGTGGACCGAGTGCGTCAACGGCTTCTCGCAATACACGTGCTTGCCCCGCTTCATCGCGTCCAGGGCGATGATGGCGTGCGTGTGATCGGGTGTGCCGATCACGACCGCGTCAATCTCGCGACCCAGCTTGTCCAGCATCACGCGGAAATCCTGGAACCGCCTCGCCTTCTGGTATTGGGCAAATTTCTTGGCCGCGTAATCCTCGTCCACGTCGCACAGGGCCACGATGTTGTGGCCTTCCGCCGCAACGGCATCCACATCGGCCCCACCCTGGCCACCGACGCCAATGCCCGCCACGTTGATCTTTTCGTTCGGGGAGGTTCCCGGGGCAGCGCAGAGAATCCCACCCGGGAGAATCGTGAAGGCGGCCACACTCGCACTGGCGCCGTGAAGGAACTGCCGACGATTGATTTTGCGGTCTTGTTGCGTGTTCATGTGCTTTGGTTCGCTCGGATTTTTCGCAACGCAGCCAACCCGATGAGGGTGGGACAGGGTCACCCCGGGGTCAATGCATCAGCGGCAAGGAATTGAGCGCCGGCCCCGGCGGAGGCCGGACCCAGCCCGGCGCGACGAAACACCCGTCAACCGCCTCCTTTGTTCAGGTTCCGGCCGGCGGTGCTGGGGAGTGCGTTTCGGCCCACCGCGCCATCAGCCAGAGCACATCGGCCAGGCGGTTGAGATAGACGATGATTTCCGGATTCCGCAGATCGCCCGCCTCGTGAAGGGCACAGACGCGGCGCTCCGCGCGACGGCAAACCGCCCGGGCGACATCCAGGGCGGCCGCGTGCTGGTTTTGACCGGGCGTGGCCCAGCCGTGGAAGCTGGGCTGACGGGCTTCAAGCTCCGCGGCCAATCGATCCAGGCCCGCGGTCATCTCCCGGGTCACCAGTTGAAAGCCGTCTTGCACGTACCGATCCAGATCGGCGGTGGCCGTGGCCAGTTCGCCCATCAGAATGACCAGCTCCTTTTGGGTGACGATCAGCGATTCCCGGACTTCTTCCGCCACCGCCACCGATCGCGCCCAACCGATGGCCGAATTCAACTCGTCCACGCAGCCATAGGCTTCGACGCGGGGGTGGTGCTTGGCGACGCGGCGGTTGTACATGAGGCCGGTCGTGCCGGCGTCGCCGGTCTTCGTGACAATGCTCATCCGTATTGAGGCTCCTGGCGGCGCGCAGAGTAGCCCACCGCCGGCGGACCGCAAAGCGCCACCTCTGGCGGGGCCGTTGCGCCGCGCAGCCCAAAGGCTCGCCCAGCCCGATGCATCCGAATGTCCGGCGCCCGAACTCAACCCACCTCCGGCCCAGCTCTCGTGCCAAAAGCAGTCACCCCGCCCGGTGCGATGGCCAGGCGGGGCGAAACAACCCAAGGCCACGAGCGACGATCAATCGAAGGCGTGGCCCGCGCAGCACAAGACGTTCTTCACCTTGTGCCGGACCAGATCCTTCACCGCCTGCCGGGCCGGCCCCAGATACTTGCGCGGATCAAACTCGCCGGGCTTCTCCGCGAACACCTTGCGGATCGCCGCGGTCATGGCAATGCGGAGATCGGTGTCAATGTTGACCTTGGTGCAACCGGTACGGCGGGCGACCTCGATGTCCGCCTCGGGCACGCCTTTCGCCTCGGGCATCTTGCCCCCGTATTTGTTGACCTCGTCCACGAGGTATTGCGGCACGCTGGAGGCTCCGTGCAGGACGAGCGGGTAATCGCCCATGCCGGCGTCCATGAGGGCCTTCTTGATCAGTTTGAGGCGCTCCAAGTCGAGGTGTTGCTCGCCCTTGAACTTGTACGCGCCGTGGCTGTTTCCGATGGCGACCGCCAGCGAGTCGCAACCGGACTGCTTGACGAACTCGACCGCCTCGGCCGGCACCGTGTAATGGCCGCTCACGGAGTGGGCGCCGCCTTCCTCGCCCTCGTCGAACTGTGCTCCGACCAGATGCCCGAGTTCCGCTTCCACGACGCAGTTATGCTTGTGGGCGTAATCCACCACCTTCTTTGTGATCTCGACATTCTTGGCGAAGTCCATGTGGCTGGCGTCAATCATCACGCTGGTGAAGCCCTCATCAATGCACTGCTTGCACAGTTCGAAGGTGTCGCCGTGGTCGAGATGGATGGCGATGGGGATGTTGCTGAGGCTGACCGCCGCTTCGATCAGCTTCTTAAGGTACACCGGATGCGCGTATTGGCGCGCGCCCTTCGAGATTTGGAGGATCAGCGGGGCCTTCTCCTCCTCGCAGGCCTCCACGATCGCCTGGATCAATTCCATGTTGTTCACGTTGAAGGCACCAAGAGCGTACTTGCCCTTGAGGGCCTTCGCGAACAGGTCGCGGGTATGTGTCAGTGGCATAAGTTGTCAGGTTAAATGTCAATCCGGTCGCCAGAACGGCAACCCGCGCGGTACCTTACGCGAACGGACGATGAATGAAATTCAAATCCGCCGGGCCGAAAACTCGACCGCGCACGCCGCTTCCCTTCCCTTGCCCCGGCTCCGCCCGTCAAGTACGGTGCGGGTGACTTCGGGAGGGCGGAGGCTCGCTCGTGGCGAAAGCCGCGGGAGGAAAGTCCGAACTCCGCAGGGCACGATGCCGCGTAACCGCGCCTGCGGCCACGGATACACGCGGGCGGCGACGGCGAAAGCCGTCGTCAACGGACAGTGCCACAGAAAACAAACCGCCAGCCGGGGCAACCCGGCGGGCAAGGGTGAAAAGGCGGGGTAAGAGCCCACCGCTCCTCGCGCAAGCGCGGAGGCACGGAAAACCCCATCGGGAGCAAGGTCAAATAGGGAGTCGCCGGCGTGGCCCGCGCCCGTTCTGCGCAAGCGGAACCCGGCTCCGGGTAAGACCGCTCAGAGAAATGAGCCTCTCCGTCCGTTCGCGGACGCAGACAGAATTCGGCTTACAGCCCTCCCGAAGTCACTTGGCCCAGGCGCGGGCGCCCGGGCGGTTCCGGCCCGGCCAGCCATTCGTGGAGAACACCTTGGAATCCCCAGCCGATGACGATAATCTTTTCTGGTGCCAGAGAAGAGCGTCAACGAAGTGCCCCGCGCGTTGCGCGAGCAGTACGAGAAGGGATTGCTCGCCTTCGAGAAGAACAACCTCGATTACGCGATCGCCCTCTTGAGCCAGGTGGTGGCGCAGGAGCCGGCCTTCCTCGAGGGCCGTCAGGCGCTGCGCGCCTCGCAATTCAAGCGCGCCGGCGGCGCGGGCAAGGTAGGGCTGTTTAAGCGGCTCCTCCGCTCGACCAACCCCAAACTCGTCCAGGCCCGCGTGGCCCTGAAGGGCAACCCCTTGGAAGCCCTGAACCTGGCGGAAAGCGTGCTCAACAGCGACCCCAACAACCTTGACGCACACAAGGTCCTGGCGGAGGCCGCCCTCGCCGCCGGCTTTCCCCAGACCGCGGCACTTTCGCTGGAAATCGTCTTCAAACAAATGCCCCGAGACCGCGACGTGGGCATGAAGCTTGCGGACGCGCTCATCCGGGCCGGCCAACCCGGACGCGCAGACAAGATTCTCGCGGACCTGCTGGAGCTCTGCCCCAACGACATTGAACTCGCGCAGCAGTATAAAAACGTGGCCGCCAGCCGGACCATGACGGAGGCGGGTTATGGCCGGTTGGAAGGCGGCCACGGATCGTATCGCGACGTGCTGCGGGATGAACGTCAGGCCATCGAACTCGAAAAAGCCGCCCGCCTCCCTCGCTCCGGCGATGAGGTGGCTCAGGGTATCGCGATCATCGAGTCCCGCCTGCGCCAGCATCCGGGCGACCCGCAGTTGCTGCGGTCCCTGGCGGACCTGCTCGCGCAGAAGGAGGAATTCGACCGCGCCCTCGACATCTACCGGCAACTGGCGGGCGGCGAGCGGCCCGATCCGAGCCTCGCCAAGGTGATTGCGGAACTGGAGTTACGGAAACTTGACCGGCAATCAGCCAATCTGGACCCAGCAGCGCCCGGTCATGCCGACCAAAGGCGCGAACTGGAGGCGCGGAAGCGGACGTTGGCGCTCGAACAGGCGCGCCTGCAGGTCGAACAGTACCCGAACGATTTGCTGCTTCGGTTCGAACTGGGGCAGCGCCTGCTGGAAGCCGGCCAGGTGGGCGAAGCCATTGCCGAATTTCAAAAGGCGCAAAACCATCCGCACAAGCGCATCGCCGCGCTGCACCAATTGGGCCGATGCTTCCTGCTCCGCGGCATGACCGATTTGGCGATCCGCGCCTTGCAGAACGCCCTGAAGGAAAAACCCGTCTTTGACGAGGAGAAGAAGGAACTGCTCTACGATCTGGGCGAGGCGTTTGCCAAGGCTGGCCAAGCCGAAGACGCCATCGAGCAGTTCAAGCTCATTTACGAGGCGGACATCGGCTACCGGGACGTCGCGGCCCGGGTGGATGCGTACTACGCGGCCAAAGCGCAGGGAGGGTAGGCGGCGGGCTCGTTCCGCAGACCCGTCAGCGCCCCGCGGGTAACCACCCCGCGAGCCGCTCGGTTTCGCCGCAAAACGGGGCCTCAACTCGCACGGTCTCAGGGCGGTAGGCCGCGCGGTCTGCCCCCCTTCTTCGCCGTGACAGCCGTCGCGTTGATGCCCGGAAACCGCTCCGCGTTTCACAGTTCCTCCCTCACCTCCGCTGCGACGTGCGCGCGCAGGGAGGCGAGGCTCGCCTCTTCGCGCCACAAAAACCACCAGCCGAGCGTGACGAAAAACAGGTCCCGGCCCCGCCGGATGATCGCGTAAGCGGGGCCGAATTCCACCGGCAGCCCGGCCAGCCGGCACACCAGGGTGATGCCCGCTTCCTGAATGCCCAGCCCGCCCGGCACCAGGAAGCCCAGCAGCTTCGCCACGCCGATGAACGCCTCGATCGCCAGCGCGTGCGGCCAGTCAATCGGCATCCCCAGCAGCCATGCGGCGATCAACACGTCCAGCGTGTCCAACAGCCACGCACCCAGGTACGTCCCGGCGCTGAGCAGGAAGTGCCGCCGGTCGTGCCGGTAGAATTCCATGATCTGCCGGTCTATGCGGATGAGGTGTTCGCGTCGGGTCTCCAGCACCGCCAGCTTGATCCGCAGGGCGGCCGCCAGTTTCAGGCCCAAGGTGAACATCCCGTGGGACTGGAGGTAGAACAGCATCGCCACCAGCACGATGCTAGCGGCCAGAATCACCGCCATGGCCGGGACCACACCCGGCCGCTCCCCGGCAAAATGCAGGAAGGCCGCCGACCCCAGCGCGATGAACGTCACCTGCATCAAGGTCTGCACGGTGCGCCCGATGATCGTGGCGGCCGTGGCGTGGCGGCCGGATACGCCGCGCTTGTGCAGCAGGTAGATCTTCACCGCCTCCCCACCCACCGTGCCGGAGGGAATTACGTTGTTGAAGGCCTCGCCGCAGAGCCGGATTCGCCAGAGCGTCCGGTAGGGCAGCCCGGCGGGCGCGTCCCGGCCAAACGCCCACCGCCAGCCCAGGACCTCCGCGCTGTACACCAGGCCCAGCGGTAAAAGCGTCAACGGGGCGTACCAGCCCAACCGGGACAGCATTCCGAGAATCTCGGCCGGGCCGGCGTGATGCACGAACCAACCGAACACCCCCAAGCCCAGCAGCAGAACGGCGATGCGCAGCGCGCGCTTCATGGCAGTCGGCAGTCAGAATCGGAGCATCCGGAAGCCCAGCTCGAACCAGAGCCCGTTGAACTCGAAACGCATCTCCGGCGGATCGAAGCCGCCGCACACCCAATAGACCTCGTTGCGCGCCGTCAGGAGGTTTTCGAGTTCGGCAAAACCATCGCTCTCGAGGCCGATGACGTGATAGCGATGGCGACGGAGACCTGCCCGGGCCATTTGCTGGATCAGGCTTTCCGCCTCCTCCACGGAACGTTTCACCACCCAGATGGCCGCCTCGGGCACTTTCACGGCCAGTCGGTCCAGTTTGGCCACGCCGCACTCACCGCACTCGACCCAGAGCACCGGGCGCAGTTCATAGTCGCACTGAAGCAGGTCGGGTTCGTACGGGATCAAGTCCAAGTCCAGCCGCGGCTCCACCTGCAACCGCTCGCGGAAGAACAGGAGGTACGCGATCAGCTTCAAGAGCACGTGCGCGTTCGTCTCGGTCTCCCGCTGGCCGATGACCAGCTTGTGGGGAAAGGACCGGCGTCGCTCCTCGCTGCGCAACTGGAAACTGAACTTGCCGGCCATGCGGTTCGCGCGCGCTGCTCACGGCTCGATGTTCACCGGGATGCCGACGCTGACGATGCCCGCCAGATACTCGGCGTTCCAGTTGGCAAGGCGGAAGCAACCGTGAGATTCGGTGCGCCCCACCTGTTCCGGCTCGGGGGTCCCGTGGATGCCGTAGCCCGGTTTGTCCAAACCGATCCACGCCACGCCCACGGGGTTGTTGGGACCGGGCGGGATGTCCAGCTTGCGGTTGAGGCGTCGCGCCTCCGGCGATTCCCGGAAGATTTCGGGATTGAAGGTGTACACCGGATCGAGGGCCACGCGGGCGACGCGCAACGTTCCCATCGGGCGTTTCTCGACCCGCTTGGCGATGCTGCAGGGCATGAACGCAATCAGGTTGGCGCGGGCGTCGTAGGCGCGCAGCACCTTGCCGCTGAGTTCGATTTTCAGCTCCGCCGCTTTCGTGCGCGACAGCGGGATGACGTGGGGCACCTGCAAAATCCTCCCGGGCGAGACTTCGGCCCAATTCACGCGGGGGTTCAGTTCGCGAATCAGGCGCGGATGGGACCAGGATCGCTCGGCGACGAGCTCCAGGATCGTTTCGTAATCGAGGCGGTCCTGCTGCGATTTGCCCAGCCAGGTCCGACTCAACGGCCGCAGGCGCGCGAGGTCGGCCGAGGTCACCCGATACGTCGTGACCGGTTCGGGATCCAAAGACAGGGCGTCGCGCGTGGCGGCGTCCAACACACCGCTGATGCGCAGACCCGCTTGCGCTTGGAACGCTCGCAGCGCCGCCCGCGTCTGGGAACCTGCCCGACCATCCAGCGACCCGCTGGAAAAGCCACGCCGCGCCAGCGCCAACTGCATTTCAAAGGTCGTCCCCACCGGCCGCGGCCCATCCCAGCGGCCGTTCAGTACGAGGTTGGTGGGAAACGGGGGCGGACCCGTTGGCGGCGAGACTTGAGCCACGTTGGAGACCGCCGGAGGATGGATGACAGCCGGCGCCGCGCCCGTCGCTCGGAGAACCGCTGGCGCGGAAATCAGGTTGGTCGGCGGCGGCGGGGCCGGCGTCGCTCGTGGCGTCGGTTGAGCGAGGGAGGCGGACGGGCGATTGCCCGGCGCCGTGGCCGTCGCCCGGGCCGGGCGGGCAGGCTCACGACTGGACTCCCAAAAGACCCAAGCCAGCACGGCCAGACCCGCAAGAGCGATGGTCCAGTAGCTCAGGGAACGCAGGCGGCCGCGCCTGGACGGCGGTCGGTATCGCGTATAGACGCGCACGTGGCGGATTTAGCCAGAAGCCAAAAACCCGCCCAAGAAGATTTGCCCGCGGTCGCGCCCAGGGGCCCGCGGCGGCCCGGTCGGCCGGCCTTTACCGTTGCGGCCAGGCTGGACGCTGCCTATGGTTCGCGCGCGTGGCAGCGCACGGAAGGAGCGACCCCAAAACCAACCGGACTTGAGCATGGAATCGTTTGCGAAATCGAGTGTGACCGAACTGGCAGCCGGCCTGAATCGCATGGCCCGCAATCTGTGGTGGAGCTGGGACCAGGAGGCCCAGGATGTCCTGCGCGATTTGTCCCCCCGGGGCTGGCAGAACCTGTACCACAATGCCGTGGCCATCCTGCGCGAGATCTCCAACTACGAGCTGCGCGTTCGTCTGCATGACCGGGACCTGGCCGAGCGGGTCCGTCGCGTGCTCCGGGATTTCGAGGCGTACATGGCCGACACGAACACCTGGGGCCATCAACACGCGCCGCAGTTGCTGAAAAACCCGGTGGCGTATTTCTCGGCCGAGTTTTCGTTCCACGAAACCCTGCCGATCGCCGCGGGCGGCTTGGGCGTTCTCGCCGGCGACCACGCCAAGTCGGCCAGCGATCTTGGCCTGGGCTTTGTGGGAATCAGCTTGTTTTACCGCCAGGGATACTTTCAGCAGACCATCAACCACGAGAACTGGCAGAAGGAGCATTACACCACGCTCCATCCGCATCTGCTGCCGCTCGATCCCGTGCTCAATGAGCGCGGCGAACCGCTGGTCTGCTCGGTGAAGATTGCCACCAGCACCGTCCATTTCCACGCCTGGCGGGTCAACGTGGGCCGGGTACCGGTCTATCTGCTCGACACCGACCGGCCGGAAAACGCCATGCACTTCCGCGAACTCACCGCGCGCGTGTACGGCGGCGACGAATCCACGCGCATCATGCAGGAAATCCTGCTGGGCGTCGGCGGCGTACGGCTCCTGCGCGCCCTTGGCGTGGCGCCGTCGGTCTTCCACATGAACGAGGGACACGCGGCCTTCCTGACGCTCGAACTCCTTCGCGAGAAGCTGGCGGCGGGACAAACCCTCGCGGCGGCCGAGGCCGCCACGCGGGCGGAGTGCCTGTTCACCACCCACACGCCCGTGCCCGCCGGGCACGACCGGTTCAGCAGCGAACTCGTGGAATACGCCGCCCACAAGTTCTCGGTGAACCTCGGCCTCACTCATGAGCAGCTCATGGATCTTGGACGCGAACGGCCAGGCGACCCCACCGATAAGTTCTGCATGACCGTGCTCGCGCTACGCTATTCGCGGGCGGCCAACGGAGTCAGCGAATTGCACGGCCAAGTCAGCCGCGCGATGTGGCAGAAGCTCTACGCGGCGAAATCGCCCGATGAAGTCCCGATCGGCCACATCACCAACGGCGTCCACCTCGTCGGCTGGATGAAGGGCTCGGCCCGTCGCTTGATCAAGGACCGCTACTTCAGCCTCAACCCCGGCAAGAAGACGCTGGACTGGCTGGTCGAGGCCAATTCGCCGGAGTTCTGGCAGAGGTTGGCAGACCCGGCGGTGGTCTCCGACGAAGAACTCTGGGCCCTGCGCTACAAGCTGCGCCGGGAGTTAATCGAGTTCACCCGTCGCCGGCTGCTGATCCAGGGGCACACCATCAGCCAGGAGGACTTCATCACCTTCGACGCCTTCCTGAATCCGGACGCCCTGACCATCGGCTTCGCCCGCCGCTTCGCCACCTACAAACGCGCGCCGCTGATCTTTGACCAATTCGACAACATCGTGCGCCTGGTGAAGGATACGGGCCGACCCATTCAGTTCATCTTCGCCGGCAAGGCGCATCCGCGCGACGACGAAGGCAAGCGCTTCATCCAGCGGATCATTCATCTGAGCAAGCACAGCGATTTGAAGGGGCACCTCGTGTTCATCGAGAACTACGATATCCACGTCGCCCGCCAGATGGTCGCCGGCTGCGATGTCTGGCTCAACAACCCGCGTCGCCCCCTTGAGGCCAGCGGCACCAGCGGCATGAAGACCGTCCCGCATGGCTGCCTCAACCTCAGCATCCTGGACGGCTGGTGGCGCGAGGGCTACGACGGAACCAACGGCTTCGCAATTGGGGATGATTCCCATCCCGACTCGATCGAAGAACAGGATCGCCGCGACAGCGCCAACCTCTACAACACGTTGGTGAAGGAGGTCATCCCCATGTTCTTCAACCGCGATGCCTCCGGCCTGCCGCGCCAGTGGCTCACCCGCATCCGGCGCGCCTGGGTCACCTTGGCGGCGCGCTTCAGCACGTGGCGGATGGTTCAGGAATACGCGACGAAGTATTACCTGGCGAAGTAAGGGCCCGCCCAACTGGCCGCGGCCGGTCCGCGCCCGGCGCCGTGATGCGCGACATCAAGTCACTGACGCTCGAGGAGCTCCAGGAACAACTCCGCGCCTGGCAACAGCCCGCCTATCGCGCCAGCCAGTTGACAGACTGGTTGTATCGGCAGCGCGTCACGGGCTTCGACGCCATGACCAACCTGCCGCGCGGGCTGCGCGAGCAACTGGCCCGCGAGTTCAGCCTCCGGTCGCTCTCCCTGGTTACCGTTCAGGGTTCCGGCGACGCCACCCGCAAATTCCTCTGGCGCCTGCCCGACGGCGCTTTGATCGAAAGCGTCCTGATCCCGGCCAATCCGGCCCTCTACGGCGAGGCCGCCGACCGTCAAACGCTGTGTGTCTCCACCCAGGTAGGTTGCGCCTACGGCTGCAAGTTCTGCGCGAGTGGGCTTGATGGCTGGAAGCGCAACCTCGGCGTCGAGGAGATCGTCGAGCAAGTGCTCGCGACCGAACGCTGGGCGGCGGCCCGCGCGGCCGAGGCGCCCGCCGACCTCCCGGCTGAAAGCCCGGCCACGTCCGACCGCGCCGTCAACAATCTCGTCATCATGGGCATGGGCGAGCCCTTGGCGAACTACGACAATCTGCTCAAGGCCCTGGCGATCCTGAATGCACCGTGGGGCGGCAACATCGGCGCGCGGAAGATCACCATCTCCACCAGCGGGCTGTGCCCTCAAATCCGTCGCCTTGCCGAAGAGCCCCCCCAATACCGTCTCGCCATCTCGCTCCACGGCGCCACCGATGCCGTCCGCGACCGTATCATGCCGATCAACCGCAAGTACCCGCTGCGCGAACTGGTCGCCGCCGGGGAATACTACCAGGCGCGCAAGGGGCGGATGATCACTCTGGAGTACATCCTGATCGCTGGCGTCAACGACGGCTCGGACCAGGTCAAGCCGCTCGCCGAACTCGCCCGCCGCTTGTACGCGAAGATCAACCTCATCCCGTGCAACCGGGTCGAAGGCTTGAGCTGGGAGCGGCCCACCGAAGACTCCCAGGACCGGTTCCTTGCGGCCCTCGAACAGGCCGGCGCTTCGGCCACCCTGCGCCGCGAGAAAGGGCACGAGATTGACGCCGCGTGTGGCCAGCTGCGCCTCAGGCATGCCGCGAGCGAGGCGCAACCACCGGGTTCAGCGCCCAAACCGGCTCCGGGTTGACCGCCCGCAACGTCGCCAGCGCCGCCGGCGCCGACCAAATTGGTCTGCTTGACCGGGCATCGTTCCCATTGCCACGGCGGAGCGTTGGCCCGGTCTTGCTGCCCTTGGCTCAAACGCCCGCCGGGCATAGAGTTTGCCGGACATGAGCACCACCGCCACCTTGGGCCTGACCTTCTTCGAGTGGACCGAGCTGCTGAGCTACGTCGTCACCATCATCGGCTTCCCGATGGCGATTCTGGTCTTCATCCTGGACCGGCAAAAGGAGCGACGCAGCGAGGACGAAGAAATCTACCAGCGCCTCTCGGACGAGTACGTCAACTTTCAGAAACTGGTGCTCAAGAATGCCGATCTTCGCCTGCTCCGTCAGGCCGGCCACGAACTACCGCTCACCGAGGAACAGCAGGAGCGCAAGCTGGCCATCTTCAACATCCTCGTCTCCCTCTTCGAACGGGCCTACATCCTCGTCTATGAAGACCACATGGACCGGCAAACCCGCCGCC
This sequence comes from uncultured Verrucomicrobiae bacterium, assembly GCA_937976685.1. Classification (GTDB taxonomy): domain Bacteria; phylum Verrucomicrobiota; class Verrucomicrobiia; order Limisphaerales; family J093; genus JADJWF01. The sequence continues at coordinate 8,532 of CALJWR010000044.1, read as the reverse complement.
TGTGGCTTTCGTGGGAGGATTACATGCGCGAGTGGTGCCGTCGAAAAGACTTCCGGGCCGCCCTACCGGAATTGCTCCTCGGCGAAGACGAGGACTTCGCCGCCCACATCCGCCGCATCGCCGACGAGGTGGTGCACGCCCCGGCGTGATCGTCTGGGGGGTGACCGGAAACCGTTTGCAGTCCCCCGGCCCTTTCGCGATAAGAGCCGCATGTTCGCCAAGGTCAGTTCCGCCGCGGTCAACGGCATCGAGGCGTACCCCGTCGAAGTCGAGGTCAACGCCGGCTGGGGCGACACCGTGATCGTCATCGTCGGCCTCCCCGACACCGCCGTGAAGGAGTCCCGCGACCGCGTCAGCACCGCGTTGACCAACTCCGGCTTCAAGTTCCCCATGGGCCGCACGACCATCAACCTCGCCCCGGCGGACGTGAAAAAGGAAGGGCCCAGCTTCGATCTGCCCATCGCGCTCGGGATGCTCGCCGCCAGCGAGCAGATTGAAACCGACCAGCTCGACAACTTCTTCATCGTCGGCGAACTGGCCCTCACGGGCGGGGTTCGTCCCGTCAAGGGCGTCCTGCCCATCGCGCTGCGCGCCAAGACCGAGGGCAAGGCGGGCGTACTCGTGCCCACCGACAACGCCGCCGAAGCCGCCGTGGTGGACGGCCTCGCGGTCATTCCCATCCAGAACCTCCGCGAGGCCGCCGCCTTCCTTCAGGGTGAAATCACGATCGCACCGACCCGCGTGGATATCGCCCGGATGTTTGAACACCGGTCCGAAGACGAACTCGATTTCGCCGACGTCAAAGGCCAGGAGTCGGTCAAGCGCGCCCTCGAAATCGCCGCTGCCGGCGGGCACAATGTCCTCCTCATCGGCCCGCCCGGCACGGGCAAGTCCATGCTGGCCAAGCGCCTGCCCACCATCCTGCCGCCGCTCACGCTCCACGAGGCGCTCGAGACCACCAAGATTCACAGCATCGTCGGCCTGCTTGCGCCGGGTCAGGGACTCGTGACCCGCCGCCCCTTCCGCGCGCCCCATCACACCGCCAGCGACGCCGGACTGCTGGGCGGCAACATCAACCCCACCCCCGGGGAGATCTCGCTCGCCCATCATGGCGTGCTGTTCCTGGACGAATTGCCCGAATTCAAGCGGAGCGTGCTCGAAACCATGCGCCAGCCACTCGAGGAGGGTCGCGTGACCATCTCCCGCGCCGCCGGCACCATGACCTTCCCGAGCGAGTTCATGCTGGTCGCCGCCATGAACCCGACCCCCGACGGCAAGATGCCCGGCGAATCGCTCTGCTCGCCGCGCGAGATTCAGAGCTATCTCGGGCGGATCTCCGGACCGCTGCTGGACCGGATTGACCTGCACGTCGAGGTGCCGCAAGTGAAGTTCCAGGACATCACCGGGGGCCGGCCGGGCGAGCCCTCGGCGGCGATTCGCGAGCGCGTCGTTGCGGCCCGGCAGCGGCAACAGCGGCGCTTCGCTGACCGCCCGCGGATCACGTGCAATGCCCGCATGGGCACGCGGGAACTCAAACAGTTCTGTGCCCTCGACGAGTCCACGCTGGAGATGCTGAAGATGGCGATGAACGAGTTGAAGCTCAGTGCCCGCGCCTACGACCGCATCCTCAAGGTCAGCCGCACCATCGCCGACCTGGCCGGCGCCGACCACATCACCGCCGAACACGTCGGCGAAGCCGTCCAACTGCGCTCCCTCGACCGCCAGATTTGGGGATAGATCAATCCCCCGCCCCGACGAACGACTGGGGCGGTGTGTCCCGCCAGTGCCGGCGGTTGGCAAGCCGGCCAGCGCGAGTTCGCAGGATCAAACCGGCAGTCCCGGTGGGGAATGACCCGCGGGCAGTCGCCGGGGACCTTGAGTGGTGAGTCGCTTCGTTCCGGGCTTGGACGACAACTTCCAGCCGGCAGTCACGGCCTCATTTCCCACCCGCTTTTTCGGTCGCCGAGCGCAGCTCCAGCCGGAAGCGGCTCGGTCACATCTGGCTACTTCTCTTTTTGCAGCGGATGGCCGTACTTGCGCTTCATTCGGTAGGCGGACGACATCTCGGTCTTGCCCTCGTCGTTCTCCCAAACCTCGTCGTAAATGGCCTTGCGCGGCGCCGTCCGTAGCGGTGTTTCGGAGGCGATGTTGCCTTTCTCGTCGCACAGGACTTCGAAGTACTTCGGTTTCTGCGACCGGTTGAGCCGATTCGACAAAATGACGAGGACCTTGCGCTTCATGTAATCGTGGTTCTGGCGGGCGCCCGACCTTCCGCCGCGCGCCCGGCGGAGTTTGCCCGATCGCGGGGACTTCCGGCAAGGCCCGCGCCCGGCCGGAGGATTTTTTGTGGCGAGCCGCTGCTGCGAACGCCAGACTCGCGGCATCACAGGAAGGCATTCCCCAATCACCAGGCAATCATGCGAAAGACCGCGGTAAAGAACGGTATCTCCGTCAAGGCGTACGCGGGAGTCACCGGCGTGCTGCTGGCCATGAACGTCACCCCGGCCCGCCGCGCTGGCCTGTTGGGCTTCGCCCTCAAGCGTCGCGCACCGGCCACCGACTTCAAGTGGCTGAAGGGCATGCTGACCTTTCCGGGGCAGCATCATACCGAGGGCGAACTCAGCCCCACGAACGTCGCACCCATCCAGAAATTCCGGTGGTCGGACTACACCGTCGCCCCGGGGCAAAGCTACACCTACGTCGTTCACCCGGTGTACGGCCCGCTGGGCGCGCCTGAACTGAAGGAAGGCGTATCCGTCACTGTGCGGACGGGCCGGGTGACCGAGGGCGAGCATTCGGTAGTGTTCAACCGCGCCGCAGCGGCCAGCCAGGCCTTCTCGCGGGATTTTCCGGAAGTGGCAAAGCTCCTCAACGAGGCGCGCCGCAAGAAGCAGCCCGCGCCGCCGATCGAACAGTGGCCCCCGGCGGCCGCCGCGTGGCTTACCCGGGGCCTGCTGGAGCAGATTCTCGGCTTCGTTGCGCTCGCGAACAGTGCCCGCTGGGCGCTTGACATCGCGATTTACGAGTACGAATTGCCGGTCATTGCCGCGGCGGTGCGGGCCGCCCGCGAGGCGGGCGCACAGGTGCGCGTGGTGTATCACGCGAAGCCGAAGGATCCCCAGACCGTGATCAATGAAGCGGCGCTGGCCGGCATCCCCGCCACCTGCAAGCGCGCGCGCGTCACCAACAAGATCTGCCACCACAAATTCATGGTGCTGAGCGCCGTCAAGCGCGGCCAGCGCTTCCCGGCAGCGGTGCTGTGCGGCTCGGCAAATTTCACCGAAAACGGCGTGTACCGGCAGGCGAACGTGGTTCACGTCGTTCGTCGTCCCACCCTGGCGGCCCAGTACCTCGCGCTGTTTGAGCACCTCTACAGCACGCCGGACAACCCCGCCGCCACGCGGCAGTACATTGACGCCGCCAACCCGATCGTCCCGGGCCAGCCCTTGTTCGCCGGTTTTTCCCCCCGGTCGCGCCGGCCGGACCTGGCGGAATTCGCGCGGGTCCTGAGCGCCGCCCGACGGGACGTGCTGTTTTGCACCACTTTCGATCTCGATGACTCGATCGAAGACGCGCTCCTCGGCCAACCGCGCGACCGGGTGTTGCGCTACGGCCTCGAGAATTCTCGCAGCCGCATCACCGGCTTCCACGCCGAGCGGACAGCGAGCTTCGCCACTCCGGCCATGCTCTCGACCGGTTTGGAAGGCTTCCTGCGGGAAAGCACCGCCGGCCAGCGCGGGAACATCCTGATCCACACCAAGGTGCTCATCACCGACTTCACCTCGGACACGCCGACGGTGATCAGCGGCTCACACAACTACTCCCGCGCCGCGTCGGAGGCCAACGACGAAAACTTTCTGATGCTCCGTGGCAACACGGACGTCGCCGACGCCTACGGCTGCGAACTCCTGCGCCTCTACGATCACTACCGCTTCCGCTTTTATATGCGGGAGGCGGCCCGCTCCCCGCGCCATCTCGATCCCACCGATGGGTGGACCCGCAAATACTTCGCGAAAGGCTCGCTCTCCGAACTAGACCGGTTGCGCTTCGCCGGCGAAGGCTGAAATCCTTCCCGCTGCGTTTCCCCTCCCAAGTGCCCGCCCGCGTGCCGCGATCATGACCGACCGCCTGCCGATCTACGAAATCGAGGCCGACCTCATCGCGCGCCTGCGCGAGCATCGGCGCCTGATCGTGCAAGCGCCGACCGGTTCGGGCAAATCCACCCAGGTGCCCCAGATGTTGCTGGAACATGGCCTGCTGGGCAGCGGCCAGGTGGTAATTCTTCAGCCCCGCCGCCTGGCCGCACGCCTGCTGGCCGCCCGGGTGGCGTCCGAGCGGAACACCGATCTCGGCCGCGAGGTCGGATACCAAATCCGCTTCGAGAATGTGACCGGGCCGGAAACGCGCATCCGGTTCGTCACCGAGGGGGTGTTGCTGCGGCAAATGTTGGGCGATCCCGAGCTGCGCGGCATGCGGGCGCTGATCTTCGACGAGTTTCACGAGCGGCATCTGTACGGCGACATCACGCTCGCCCGGGCTCTGGACCTTCAGGAACACCAGCGCCCGGACCTCCTGATCCTGGTGATGTCGGCGACCCTTGATGCCGGGCTGCTCGAGGACTATCTGCGTCCGTGCGCCACGGTTCGCTCCGCGGGACGCGTGTTCCCGGTTGAAATCGCGTATGCGGGCTCGCTCCGGGCCGGCCACTTTGAGACGTCTCCGTGGGACGCTGCCGCCACTGCTTTTCAGGACTACGTCCGCAGCGGCGGACCGGGCGATGTCCTGGTCTTCATGCCGGGCGGCTACGAGATTCAGCAGACCCTCAACGCGATTCGCCATTGCCCCGAGTCGAAGGGCTACCTGCTGCTGCCCTTGCACGGGGAACTGCCACCCCGCGAACAGGACGCCGCCGTGGCCCGCTACGACCAGCCCAAGGTTGTCGTGGCCACCAACGTGGCCGAAACGTCCATCACGATTGATGGCGTGCGGCTGGTCATTGACAGCGGGCTTGCGCGCGTGGCGCGATTCGACCCGCATCGCGGCATCAACACCCTGCTGATCGAGAAGATCAGCCGTGCCGCCGCGGATCAGCGGGCCGGCCGCGCGGGCCGCACCGCGCCCGGCCGCTGTGTCCGGCTCTGGTCCGCCCGGGAGCACGAAGGCCGGCCGGCGCAGGAGCTGCCCGAGATCCGCCGGCTGGATCTCGCGGAGGTTGTCCTCACCCTCAAGGCCGCAGGCGTCACCAATCTTCGCGCCTTCCGTTGGCTGGAGCCGCCGGCGGAGCAGAGTCTGCACGATGCGGAGACACTGCTGACCGACCTTGGCGCCCTCGATCACGCGGGAAGGATCACTACCATCGGGCGCAAGATGCTCGCCTTTCCGATCCACCCGAGGTACTCGCGGATGCTCCTCGCCGCCGCGGAACACGGCTGCGTCTATCAGGCCGCGCTGGTGGCCGCGCTGACCCAGGGGCGCGACCTGCTGATTCGCAACCCGGGGCGCGAGGTCACCGAGTTTCGCGAGGATTTGTTTGGGACCGACGCCGCCTCCGATTTCTTCGTGCTGATGCGGGCGTGGACCTGGGCTTCAAAGAACGGTTTCCGCCTGGACCTCTGTCGCCGCGCGGGCATCCATGCCCAGACCGCGCGTCAGGTCGGCCCGTTGCACCAGCAGTTTCTGCGCATCGCCGCCGACGAGGGCCTCGACACCGCCCCGCGTCCGCTGAATGAAATCGGCCTGCGGAAGTGCATTCTGACCGGCTTCTCCGACCGCGTCGCGCGGCGGCTGGATGGGGGAACGTTGCGCTGTGAGATTGTGCATAACCGGCGCGGCGCGCTCGCCCGGGAGAGCGTCACGCGCGAGGCGGCGTTGATTGTCGCGGCCGAGATTAGCGAAGTGGAAGGCGCGGCAGGATCCGTCAACACCCTCCTTTCGCTGGCCACCGCCATCGAGCCCGCGTGGCTGGGGGAACTGTTCCCGGAGGACATCATCCGCGACGTGCGGGTCGAGTATGACGCCACCGCGCGCCGGGTGACCGCGGCGGAGCAGCTCCGGTTTCGCGACCTGGTGTTGTCCGCGCAGCGGCTGGAACCACCGCCGGCGGATGCTGCCGCGAGGCTGCTGGCGGACGAAATCATTGCCGGCCGGCTCACGCTGCCAAACTGGGACCACGGCGTGGAGCAGTGGATTCTCCGGCTGAACCTGCTGGCGCAACGGTGTCCCGAACTGGGCCTGCCGCCAATCGGCGACGAGGAGCGGCGGCAACTGCTCGGCCAGCTCTGCCACGGGACCGTCAGCTACAAAGAACTCAAAGACCGGGACGTGAAAGCCGTGGTCAGATCGTGGCTCTCGCCCGCACAACGCGAGTTGCTGGAGAAACACGCGCCCGAACGACTGACCCTTTCCAACGGGCGCACGCCGAAGGTCACCTATTCAGCCGAGGCCGGGCCGTTCATCGCGCTGCGCATTCAGGAGCTATTCGGTGTGACGTCAGTTCCTGCGATCGCCCTCAAGCGCGTCCCCGTGGTGGTTCACATTCTGGCGCCGAACCACCGACCGGTGCAGATCACGCAGGACCTGGCGGGCTTTTGGCGCGATCACTACCCGCGCGTGAAACAGGAACTCCAGCGCAAGTACCCTAAACACGAATGGCGCTGAGGGGCGCCCCGACCAGCACGAAATGCCCGGCGTGGCTTACCGGGGAGTTTCGGCCCGTCGCTTCCGCAGGTAGGCCAGCCACCCCTCCATTCCCGCGCCGGTCTTGGCGGCGACTTCAAAAACCTCCGCGTGATGCGCGATGCGACGCAGGTTTGCCAGGGCCAGCTCGCGGTCGAAGCCGCACGCCATCGCGAGGTCGGTCTTGGTCACCACCGCCACGTTGGCGGAGTGGAACATCGGCGGATATTTCAGCGGCTTGTCCTCGCCCTCGGTGGTGGACATGAGCACGACGCGGAGAGACTCGCCGAGGTCGAAATCCGCCGGGCACACGAGGTTGCCCACGTTTTCGATGATGAGCACGTCGAGCTGATCCAGCGGCAACTGGCCGGCGGCCCTGGCCACCATCGCTGCCTCCAGATGGCACACGGTGCCGGTCGTAACCTGCACCACCGGGATGCCCGCCCTCCGCAGCCGCGCGGCGTCGTTGTCAGTGGCAAGGTCACCCACGATCACGCCCACCCGCAGCGTCCCGGCCAGACCTTCCGCCGTCTTCTGGATGAACGTGGTTTTGCCCGAGCCGGGTGACGACAGGACGTTTAGCACCAGCAGGCCCTTGGCCCGGAAGAAGCCGCGATTCTGCTCCGCGAGGCGCTCGTTCTTTTCGAGCACGGAGCGCTGGATGGCGATCGTGGTGTGCTCGTGCCCGCCGGATGCCGCGTCGTGGTGATGGTGAGTGTGGGGATGATCGTGGTGATGCGTTCCTCGATGGTCATGACCTTGGACCGGACCGTGCCCGCGCCGGTCCGTTGTCTCTTGAACCATCGGCTCTCCGTCCACCGTCACTTCGCCACCAGCCTGTCCGCAGCCGCAATCTTTGCACATAGGTCGAATCTCCTGAGAAGGGAAGCACCTCACCGCGTGGCCGTCGAGACCGGGGTGGTGGCGGGGCTGCCGCCCCAGCGCCGCTGCCGATTCGCCTCGTAGAGAAACACCGCGGCCGCGGCGCCGACATTCAGGGAATCCACCGTCGGCGGCATCGGCACAGCAGCGCAGGCGTCACACGCCGCGAGCACAGTCGGCGAAAGGCCGTAACCCTCGCTGCCGAAGACGAGGCAGACGTCCCGAGTGAAATCGGTCTCGGCCAGCACGCAGCCCTCAACGTGCGGATGCGCGGCGACACAGCGCACGCCCGCGCCGCGCAACGCCAGCAGGGCATCCGCCAAGTCCAGCACATCCACCACCGGCAGGTGGAACACGGTCCCCATCGAGGCCCGCACGGCGCGGCGCAGGTAGGGATGGCTGCTGGTCGGCGCGACGAGCAGCGCGTGGGTATGGAACGCGACGCAGTTTCGCACCAGGGCTCCCAGATTTTCCGCATTGGTCAGGCCGTCCACCGCCACCAACAAACGCGGCGCCGCCGCGGCCGCCAGGACTTCCTCCAGTCGGGGCGCGGCCGGAATGCGCCCGACCGCCATCAGGCCCTGGTACATGGTGAAACCGGTCAGGTGCTCCAGCAGGCGCTTCTCGGCGGTGAACACCTTGACCGCCTCCGGCCGCCGCTCGATCAGCGGGTGCAGCGCTTCAAGCCAGCCGGGCGGAACCAGCACGGACACCACCCCAAGGTCGCTTTCCAGCAAGCGCCGCACGACCTTCTCACCCTCGGCCACAAACAGCCGCTGTCGCCAGTGGTCCTCCTGTTGGCGCATGGTCGCGTAAGGCAGGAGTTCTGGTCGGTCGAAGGCGGTGATGGCTTGGATCGAAGCGATGCCCACGCGCGAAGTTTCCGCGCCACACCCCGAACCGGAAAGCCAAAAGGCCCCCTGTGCACCGTCGGCGCCACAGACCGCCAGAGCCCCGACGCGACCTCTCAATCCG
>CALJWR010000043.1 GCA_937976685.1 uncultured Verrucomicrobiae bacterium | reverse complement strand
CCGCAACACCGGCCGCCACGTCATTGCAGAGATGACCGTGCCGGCTGAGAATCCGCTGCTTGACGCTCCACGGCCGCCGGGTGTCGTCCTGGAGGAGCTTCAGATCATGATTGGTCTCGAGCACCAGAACATTGGCCGGCCGGACCCGTTCAATGACCAGCCGCGTGGCGTGGCCCAGGTCGGTGAGGAAGCCGATGTTGCCGGCGGCTGTGCGCAACAAGAAACCCACCGGATCCTGGGCGTCGTGGGGCACGGAGAACGTTTCCACCCCCACGTCGCCCACCTCAAACGCCGCGCCCGTGTTGAACAACCGGAAGTTCAGCTTCGCCTTCAGCGAGAATTCGATGGCGTCCTTCGTCAGGCGATTGCAGTAAATGGGGATCTCCAGTTGCGCGCACAAGACCGCCAGACCCTGAACGTGGTCGCTGTGCTCATGGGTGATGAGGATACCGTCGAGTGTCTCCGGCGAGCGCTCGATTCCGGCCAGCCGGTATCGGATCTGCCGTGCACTGAAGCCGGCGTCAATCAGGAGCCGGGTGTCTCCGGCTTCGAGGTACGCGCAATTACCTCCTGAACCGCTGCCCAAAATGGTGAACCGCACTGGCACGGGCGACACGGTAGGAACGACCCCGGGCGCGGGCAACGCATTTACTGTCAGAGCGGAGGGTTACGCCACGGCAAACTCGCCTCCAGAGACACGAAACGCACGAGCGAGCGGTTCCCTCGGATTATCAAGGGACCGGGCGGGTGGTGGAGCCGAGGGGATTCGAACCCCTGACCCCCACAATGCCATTGTGGTGCTCTACCAACTGAGCTACGACCCCAACCGCAGCGGGCCTCGAGGCTGCCAGTGTGGTGCTCACCCGTCAAGCCTTGTGCCCGTCTCCCCCACCAGCGGGTAAGCCCGAAAGGAGGGCCGGCAATGAATCCCGCTGTGCCTGCCAACAGTCTAGCGTAACGGCTGCCGGCCCCGGCTCCACCCCCATTCCGGCTTCCACCCTGCCACAAACCGAGACGCGCCCGGTGTGCGCCCGCCGCTTGACAATTCCAACGGCGTTTCCCACGGTGCCCTCGAATCCAACAACGATGATGGATGACGCCGGCTCATGGCGGGCTTGGCTGGTCTGCGCGGCGGCCAGCGTCAGAACGTCAACTTGGTGCAACCCGAAAGGAACATCCCATCATGTGTGACCTCTGCACCCGACGCGAATTCCTGCAAACCGGTGTGACGGCGGGACTGGTGCTCTCGACCGGCGGCCTGACGCTGGCCCGGGCCGGCGAAGCGCCGCCGCCCCCCTCGCCGCGCAAGGCGCGCATCTGCGTGATCTTCACCGGCGGCCCCGGTCCGGCGGACCGCGGCTGGAATGCCGACGCCAGCCAGATGGAGGCCATGAAGGCCCGCCTCGCCCAGGCGGAGCGCGACTTGGGCAACGTCGAACTCGTCACTGGCCTCGCCGAGAACGCCGAGCAGACCGCCGCGTTGCTGGCCAAGGCGGGCCCCAAGGCCCCGGTGCTCGCCATCAACCTCCATTGCTTCGCCCTGACGCGGATGGCACAGCCGATCCTGGACGGCGGCCATCCGCTCATTGTCTTTTCGCTGCCCGCCAGCGGGCACGACTGGATGTACCCCCACCGCTGGCAGCGGCAGGGCAAGCCAGTCACGCTGTTTCCCACCAGCGATTACAACGAACTTGAACGCGCCCTGCGCCTGCTGCGGGTGCCAGATCTCATGCGCCAGAGCCGGATTCTGCTGTTCCCACCCGCCCAAGGGACCGCGCCGGCGCGTTCACCGGACGAGGTCAGGAAGCGGCTGGGCGCGGAGGTGGTGGTCGTGGATGAAAAGGCCTTCAGCGACCTCATTGACCGGGCCGCAGCCGACGAAGTGCGTGCCGAGGCCGAACGATGGACCCGGGAGGCGAAGGAGATCCTCGAACCCAGCGCGGAGGACATTGCCAAGGCCGCGCGGGTGAGCGTGGCGCTCCAGAATCTCGTGCGCCGCGAACGGGCGCAGGGCCTGGCCATCGGCACCTGCATGGGCTGGCTGCCGAAGGGCTTCCCGTGCCTCGGCTTCGCCCGCCTGCGCGATGCCGGCATCCCGGCCGCCTGCGAGGGCGACATGGATTCCCTGCTGACCATGCTGCTGTTCCAGCACGCGATTGACCGCGCAGGGTTCCAGGGCAACGCCACTTTCGACACCTCGCGCAACGTGCTGTGGACGGCGCATTGCACCGCGCCACTCAAGATGGAGGGTGTCAACAGCCAGCCCGCACCTTACCTCTTGCGCGGACACTCGGAGGTCAGCGGCAGTGGCTGTGTGCCGGAGGTGCTGTACAGCGTGGGACGAGCAATCACCCGGACCAAGTTCGTCAACCTGGACACCCTGCTCATCTCGACCGGCCGGATCGTCGAGGTCCCGTCCCGATCCGTGCGCGCCTGCCGCACGCAGATTGTCACCGAGGTTCGCGACGCCGCGAAGATGGCGGCCAACTGGAGCAGCCTGCTCGAGACCGAGGATGCCATGACCCTGCTGCATCGCGTGGTGTTCTACGACGACCAGATGGACAACGCGCGGCATCTCTGCCGCCTGATGGGTGTCAAGTTGGTCGAGGAGGGCTGAACTCCCGACGCCGCCCCCGCAACGGCGCGGGTTAAAAGCAATCATCGTGGGAGCCGGAGGCCGGGCGGCGCTGGCTCCGGCTCCCGACGGCGGGACCTTAACGAGAGCAGGAGAACGTCCTTTCACAGCCGGCCCGGAATTCACCCGTCGCACCGCGCGAGGGGACCGGCTTGGGGTTGTGGTTTCCCGTCACCTCCTTCGACAGACGCTGGCGCGAAAATAGACGCCTTCGTCGGGCTGCGTCCAACCGGGCGGGCAACCGGCAACCGCTCGCCCCGAGGTTCTGTCAAAGGCAGTACGGATATCGCTGCGGGCGGCTGAGCAGACGGTTGGCCGCGAGGTCGTTCACGACTTCCTGTTTGTCGCCATCCCATACCAGCTTGCGGCCCAGCAGATAGGCGAGGTTGCCCAGGTTGCAGAGCGTTGCGGTTCGGTGGCCGATTTCGATGTCCACCGCCGGACGCAGATGGCCTTCGCGGATGCTCTTAAACCAGTCGGCCTTGTGGTTCATGTTGAAGTCCTCGTATTCGTCGGTGCGATAGACCTCCTCACCGCCGGGCGGGAGCTTGAAATTGACGGCCTCGGGGTTCGCCGGCCGGTAGCCGCCTTCCCACTCGAGGACGAGCCGGCCGTTGTCGCCCCAAAAGCAGTTGCCGAACTCGGTCTGCCCCACCTTGTCGCCCGGCTGGCCCCACACCAGCGTCCAGTCCGGGTTCTTGAACTGGTACACCACTTCCATCTCCACCGGGTTGTCCCACAAGCCCTTGGCCGGTGCGCGGCCCGTGGCCTCAACCGTGAACGAGGTTTGGTGGTCGGCGTCCATCGCCCAGAGGATCGTGCTGAACTGATGCGCGCCGCGGTCGCGGATGTTGCCACCGCCCGACTCGAGCACCCAGCGAAAGTTGCCCGGATGGTAACGCCTGTTATAGGGCCGCCACGGCAGCGGCCCCAGCCAGAGGTCCCAGTCCAATCCCTCCGGCGGCTCGCTATCGGGCACCGGCTGGTTGTCCACCGGGTTCGGGTAGTGCCAGCAAGTCACCTTGCGCACGCGACCCACGATGCCGTTGCGAATGGCGCGGCAGGTGTGCCAGCCGCCCAGCGCCGTGCGCGCCTGCGCGCCGACCTGCACCGCCACGTGGTTGTCGCGCGCCGCCTTCACCATCGCCTGCCCTTCGCGCACCGTGACCGACGCGGGCTTCTCGACATACACGTGCTTGCCCGACTGGCAGGCGTGGACGGTCTGCACCGCGTGCCAGTGGTCCGGCGTGGCAATGACCACCGCGTCAATGTCCTTCCGCTCGATGAGGTAGCGGTAATCACGGTACACCTGGCCCGTCTTGCCGACCGTGTTCCAGGCAGTTTCGAGGAAGCTGTCGTCCGCGTCGCAGACCGCGGCGATGCGCACCTTCCCTTCCTTTTGGAAGCGCAGCATGTTGTTCACGTGCGTCATCCCCATGCCGCCGGTGCCAATGTGGGCCACCACGAAGCGGGCATTGGCGCCAGGCTGACCGGCAGAGCCGATGACGCGCGATGGCACCATCAGCGGCAGACCCGCGACCGCCAGCGCGGAGCGGCCGAGGAACTGGCGGCGAGTCGGGTGGCGCGGAGAGCGTGAGGTAATCATCAACTTTGAGAAATGCCGGGACCCGGCGCGCTTCGTTTCCGGATGGCGGCACCCCTGCCTTGGTTGCCGAAGCCGGCGCCTGCTGGAACAGCAGGGGCTGCCGCTCGACCCCGGCAAGGCCAACGCCCTGCCCACCAGAGGCCCTCGCCACGCATCGCCATCGGCACCCATGCTTTCGGCTCGGGAACGATTTGCCGAATGCTGAAGGACGCCAAGCCGACCTGCAGCCCCGGAGGCCACGAGGTGGTCGAATCAAAATGTCCGTCGCGCACCTTGAAGACCTGGGATTCCGCATGTCCTTCAATGCCAGGTACGAAGCGAGGCACTTCTTCCGCCGCGATGAGTTGGCGGGCCGCGAGAAGGAGAAACGCCAGCCTGAACGCTTTCATGGTGGAGCCGACAGAGATTGGCTCGCCGACTCGCGCGCAGGGCAAGCCGATTTTCGCCGATTGAACGCCACGCAGTCCGCGTAGCGCACGCCGCTGCCGCCGAAGAGGTCCAGCGCCGACCCGATGGTCAGGTCCACCCGGCCACCGCTCAACCGCGTGACTTCCTCGAGGTCCGCCAGGGAGCTGGCGCCGCCGGCGTACGTCACCGGGATGGGCGACCACCCGGCAAGGTTTTGGACCAAGTCGCGATCGATCCCCCGGCACAGCCCTTCGACATCCACGGCGTGAACGAGGAACTCGGCGCAACTGTCCGCCAGCCGCTCCAGGGTGGCGCGTTCCAACGTGAGGCGGGTGAACCGCTGCCAACGGTCGGTCACCACCCAGTATTGGCCGTCCCGCAGCCGGCAACTGAGATCGAGCACCAGCCGCTCCCGCCCCACGGCTTTGAGCAGCGTCCGCAGGTTGTCTGCGTGCAGTTGTCCATCGCGGAAAACGAAGGAGGTCACGATCACATGCGAAGCCCCGGCGTCGAGCCAGGCACGGGCGTTGCCTGCCGTGATGCCGCCACCCAGTTGCAGGCCGCCCGGATAGGCTGCCAGCGCCTCGCGGGCCGCCCGGTCATTCGCCTCGCCCGGGCCGAGTTTGATCACGTGCCCGCCCCGCAGACCGTCCCGCCGGTAGAGATCCGCGTACCACGAAGCCGGTCGTTCCGAAACGAAGTTGGTTCGCAGCCCTTCGCCACCGTCGGTCAACGAACCGCCGACGATCTGCTTCACGCGGCCTTCGTGGAGGTCAATGCAGGGCCGGAACACGTCCAAAGACTATCAGGCGGCGAGGGTGGCCCGCAAGGGCGGCGGCGCTATTTGCAGCGGTCCCGCCACCAATCTCCCGCTTGGCTTTCCCGCGGATCGGTGTTGAACTCCGTCCGCCTATGAATTCTCAATCCTCTTCCGTTTCCCGTCGGGAGTTTCTTCGGACCTCCAGCTTCGCCACCGCCGGCGCGGTGGCGGCCTCTTACGCGGGCGTTTTCGCCGCCGGGTCGGACAAGATCAGGGTCGGCCTGGTTGGTTGTGGCGCGCGCGGCACCGGCGCCGCGATGAACTGCGCCATCGCCGATCCCGCCGTTGAAATCGTAGCGCTGGCCGATGTCTTTCCAGACCGGATCGAGGAATGCCTCAAGCGGCTGAAGGATGACCGTGCCGGCAAGGAGTGGAGCTGCTCGCGCGAATGGAAGGATTCGCACCGGGTCAAGGTGACGCCGGACTCCTGCTTCAGCGGCTTCGATGGCTACCAGCGGCTCCTGAAGGCGGGCGTGGACTATGTGATTCTCGCCGGGCCGCCGCACTTCCGTCCCGCGCAGTTGAAGGCCGCCATCGAGGCCGGCAAGCATGTCTTCATGGAGAAGCCGGTCGGCGTGGATCCGGTGGGCATTCGCTCGATCATCGCGTCGTCCGATCTGGCGAAGCAGAAGGGTTTGGGGATCGTGGCGGGCACGCAGCGCCGGCATCAGGCCAGCTACGTCGCGACCATGAAGCGCCTCCGCGATGGCGCGATCGGCGAGATTGTGGCCGGCGAGGCGTACTGGAACGGGCCCTGCGTTCGGACGTACGGCTTCTATCACGAGCGGCAGCCAGGGTGGACGGACATGGAATACATGCTGCGGAACTGGTATTTCTACTCGTGGCTCTCCGGCGACCACATCGTCGAACAGCACGTCCACAACCTCGACGTCATCAACTGGGCCATTGGCACGCCACCGGCGGAAGCGCTCGCCGTCGGCGGCCGGCAATGGCGGGTCGAGCCGCAGTACGGGAACATCTACGATCATTTCGGCGCGAGGTTCCGCTATCCGAACCAGGCGGTGGTCGTCAGCATGGCGCGTCAGATCAACAACACCGAGGGCCGGGTGGCCGAGGGCGTCATCGGCACGAAGGGACGCGCTTCCGCCGGGCGCATCGAGGGCGAGAAACCCTGGCGGTATGAAGGCCCGAATCCGAATCCCTACGAGCAGGAACATGCCGATTTGATCGCCAGCATCCGCGCCGGAAAGCCGCTGAACGAAGGCCGCACCGTCGCCGAGGCGACGCTCACCGCGATCATGGCGCGGATGAGCGCCTACTCGGGCCAGCCGGTGAGTTGGGATTTCGCCCTGAACGAATCGGAACTCGACCTCACCCCGAAGGAAATCAAGGAGCAGGGATTCAAGCTCGGCCCGGCGCCCAAGGTACCGCCCCCGGCTCCCGGCAACGCCGAACTGATTTGAGGGATCGGCATGCCGAAGACAGCAGTGGTCACGGGTGCGGGGAGCGGCGTGGGCCGCGCCGCGGTGTTGCGCCTGGCGCGGGAAAGCTGGCGCGTGGCCTTGATCGGTCGCCGCGCGGAGACGCTCGCGGAGACCCGGCGGCTGGCCGGTGGCGCCGAAGCGCATCTGCTGGTGTGTCCGTGCGATATTCGCTCCGCGGACGCCGTGGCGCAGACCGGCCGGCGGATCCTCGACGAGTTCGGGGACGTCGAGGTTTTGGTCAACGCGGCCGGTACCAACGCTCCCCGTCGTTCGCTGGCCGAACTCTCGCTCGCGGATTACGAGGCGATGATCGCGACCAACCTCCACGGCGCCTACTATTGCGTCCAGGCCTTCCTGCCCGGGATGCGGGCGCGGGGCCGCGGCACGATCGTCAATATCGTGTCTGACGCCGGCAAACAGGCCAGTCCCAAGGCGGGGCCGGCCTACGTGATGAGCAAGTTCGGCCTCGCGGGCCTGACGCAAAGCATCAATGCCGAGGAACGCGCCCACGGCGTCCGCGCCTGTGCGATTTTCCCCGGGGACATTGACACGCCGCTGCTCGACAAACGCCCGGCGCCCCCAGATGCCGCCGCGCGGTCGCGAATGTTACGGGCGGACGACGTGGCCGAGTGTGTACTGCTGTGCCTGCGGTTGCCTGAGCACGTCATCGTCGAGGAACTGGTGGTGCGGCCGCGTTGACAGATGAGCGATCTGGTCAACCGCCAGCGCGCACTGGTGACCCGCCATCCGTCCAGTGAGCTGGCGCGGTTCAGCCTCGCGAAGGCCCTGGTGGATGCGGGGCAACCCGCCGAAGCAAGGGAACATCTGGACTTCTGTGTCGCCCGCAAGCCCGACTGGATGGTTGCGTGGATGTTGTTGGGCGCTTGCCAACGGGCTCTCGGCAACGTGACGGCGGCGCGCGCGGCCTACGTCACGGCGCGTGACCTGGCAGTCGCGCAAAACCACGAAGGCCCGCTGGCGGAGATCGAGGCCGTCCTCGCTGGGCTTTGAGTGGCCTCGTCGGCGCGGGTGACTTGCAAACGGGCGGGGTGCCGACATCCTCACGGCCCCGGTGAATCGCCTCGCACACTGACTCCGTTGCCCGTCAATGGCCGCCGCCTTCATCGCCACGTTTTTGTTCGCGTTGTCCGTCATCGCGGCCAGCCGGTCGGTCCGGTTGCTTGGCGGAAACGCGGCAAACTTCTGGCGGCTGGTGGTCGCCGCCTTCGTCCTCGGGCTTTGGGCGCATACACTCGGCGAGGGCCTGGGTGGCGTGGCCTTCGGCTGGTTTTTCGTCAGCGGCGTGATCGGTTTTGGTCTCGGTGACTTTGCCCTGTTTCAGTGCCTTCCGCGCCTGGGGCCGCGGCTGAGCAGTCTCATGATCAACTGCCTGTCCGCCCCGTTTGGCGCGGTCATCGAGTGGCTCTGGCTCGGCACGAGGTTGAGTGCCGCGCAGGTGCTGTGCGGGGTGGTGATCCTGACCGGCGTGGCGCTTTCCCTGGCTCCGGAGCGGCAGTTTCCGATACCGCTTCGCCGACGGCTGGCGGGAGTGGTGTTTGGTGTCATCGCGGGGTTCGGCCAGGGCTACGGTGCCGTGCTCACCCGGAAGGCCTACACCGTCGCCGCCGCGGCGGGACAAAATGTGGACGGCGTCACGGCGGCCTACGAGCGCATCCTCGGCGGTCTGGCGTTGATTCTCCTGCCAACCCTCTGGTGGTTGTGGCGGGAGCGCGCCCGGCTGCGCGACGAGCGACGACCGCCGCTGTCCCAGTCTGAGCGACGGCGCGCGGCGGGCTGGGTCACGGCCAATGCGCTGGCCGGCCCGGCGATCGGCGTCGCCTTCTACCAGTGGGCGCTCAAGACCACGCCGAGCGGCATTGTGTTGCCGATTACGGCGATGGCGCCGCTCATGGTCATCCCGTTCACCTACGTCCTGGACGGAGATCGGCCGGGCTGGCGCTCGTTGGTGGGGGCGGTGGTCGCAGTGGCCGGTGTCGTGGGACTGACGCTGGTGCGATGAGTGTTGTCCTCACCACCGGTCTCTTGCAGCAGATCGCCGGCTGGCAGGCGGTGAAGGAGGGGCGTGCCCTGGTCGCCGCCGGCAAGGTGCTGGAGGCTTCGTGGGAGGCGCCGGAGCTGCGGGGCGTGGTCCAAACCAGCGCCGGCACCTTTAAGACCGGTTTGACCATTGAAAGCGTCGCCCACGTGGAAACGCACTGTTCCTGCCGACAGGCACGGCAGGAGGGAACCATTTGCGCTCATGCCGTGGCGGTCGGCCTGCAAGTCCTTGAGCCACCCAAGGTTCCCTCCGCCGGAAACCGCGCCGCCGTGGCTGCCAGTCCGTCTCCTGCCGCCCCGCCGCGCTCGCGCGAACCGCAGCGTTTGCAGCGCAGCGCAGAGGCGGACGCAGGCGAGCCGTTGACCTTGCATCTCCTCCTGCCTCCCAACCTGCCGGAAGCCGCGGCGCGAGGAAAGGTCATGCTGGTGATCGAGGCGCAGGTCGGCGGGCGACGAAGTCCCCTCAATGCCGTGCCGCGCGAGCGTCCCTACCTCGTCAGCCCCGAGGACGCGCCGGTCCTCACCGCCATCGAGGACGTCGCCGGCGAGCCGGCCGGCCTGATGGTGGTGCCGGCCGCGGACTTCGGCCGGATTCTGGCGACAATGATTGGCCATCCGCGGGTGACCATGGGCAGGACAGCCGCGGTGGAGGTTTCGGCCAGGCCGACGCCCGTGCGACTCAAGGCCAGTTTGGAATCGTCCGGCGAGATGACCCTGCAGCTTGCGCAAGCGTGCCCGCCCTGCTTCCGGTTGGGAAACCAGCTTTGGACTCTCTCGGGCAAAACGCTCGCGCCACTCGGTCTGCCGGCTTTTTACGAGGCGGTGTTGAGCGGCCCGCTCCGCATCCCGCGCCCGAAAGTGCCGGTTTTTCTCAGCCAGCACTGGCCCGCGTTGCTGGCGTCCGCCGCGGTCGAGGCGGCGTTCGACCTCGAGCAACTCCGCCTGGAAGTCGAGACTCCCACCTTTGTCTTGCGGTTGTCGGGTGGGCTGGCGCGACTCGACGCGGAGTTGATGGCGCGGTACGGGACGAACGAGTTTCCCGTGGGCCGGGTCACCGCAGGGGTGGCCGTTTGGACGCCCGACCCTGCCGATCCGCTTCGCTACCGGGCGCGCGATCTGCCGGCGGAGCAGGCCGCGACGGCGCGGCTCATCCGTGCGGGGTTTTCGGCACCCGATGCGCAAGGGCGCGCGCGACTGGAGGGCGAGGACGCGGTGTTGACGTTCTTCGCGCGGGAGTTCCCCCGACTCGAACGCGACTGGACGGTGACGCTCGAGGAGCGTCTGGAGCGCAGCACCCGCACCAAGCTGGAGCGGATTGAACCCACTTTCCGGGTGACGCCGTCCGGCGAGGAATGGTTCGAGTTGCGCGTGGGCTATGAGACCCGTGGCGGGGAGCCGCTCCCGGCCGCGGAGATTCAGCGATTGTTGCTCTCCGGCCGCAGCCACACGCGGTTGAAGAGCGGCCGGCTGGCCCTGATTGACACCGGGGCGGTCGAGGAACTGCAACAGGTGCTGCTCGACAGCGAACCGCATCAGGAAGCCGGCGCGTACCGGATCGCCGCGGACCGGGCGGGATTTGTCGCCGGGACGATTCGCGAGCAACCCGGCTGGAAGCTGGAAGCGCCGGCGGCCTGGCGGGAACGCGTCGGCGCCCAACTGGGAGAAGCCGCTCTCCCCTGTCCGCCACTGGGCGAGCTGGAGGCCGTGTTGCGGCCCTACCAGAAGGAAGGCGTCGCATGGCTTTGGTGGCTTCGGCAAAACGGATTCGGCGGTGTGCTGGCCGACGAGATGGGCCTGGGGAAGACCTTGCAAGCGTTGGCCGTGGTGGCGGCGAGCCGCCAGGGAGGTCCCGGTGAAGTGCCCCCCGCGCTGGTGATTTGTCCCACCAGCCTGGTGCCCAACTGGGTTTCGGAGGCGAGACGGTTCGCTCCCCGGTTGCGCGTGCTGGCGCTGAGCGGTCCCGAGCGGCACGCCGCCTTCAGCCGCCTGGGTGACAGCGACCTGGTGATCACCAGCTACGCCCTGGCCCGGCGCGATGGGGATCGGTATCGGGGAATGGAGTTCGACACGCTCATCCTCGACGAGGCGCAGCACATCAAGAACCGCGAGACTCAGAACGCGCAGGCCGTAAAGGCGATCCGTGCGCGCCATCGCCTCGCGCTCACCGGCACGCCGTTGGAGAATTCAGTCCTCGACCTGTGGTCGCTCTTCGACTTCCTGATGCCCGGCTACCTCGGCGCCGCCAGGGACTTCCGGGAACGCTACGAGGTCCCCATCACTCGCGACCGGGACGCCGCCGTGCAGGCACGGCTGGCGCGACGGGTCCGGCCTTTCTTGCGGCGTCGCCTGAAACGGGACGTCGCGGCCGATTTGCCGCCGAAGATCGAGCAGGTGGCGTTCTGTGAACTCACTCCCCAGCAGGCGGCGGTGTACCGGCAATTGCTCGAGGCTGGCCGGCAGGAAGTGCTCGACGCCGTGGGGCGCCACGGACTGGCCAAGAGCCGGATGCTGGTGCTGACGACGCTGCTGCGACTGCGACAGGTCTGCTGTGATTTGCGGCTCTTGAAGCTGCCGGACGCCAATCCGGAGACCGCGTCGGCCAAGCTGGAGCTGTTCGGGGAGCTGCTCGAGGAAATGGTGGACGGCGGGCATCGCGCCCTCGTCTTCAGCCAGTTCACCAGCATGCTGGGGCTCTTGCGCGAGCGCGTGACCGCCCTCGGCCTCGATCACTGTTACCTCGACGGCGCCACCACGGACCGCGCGGGCGTGGTGCAGCGCTTTCAAGCGAACGCGGGCATTCCCGTCTTCCTCATCAGCCTTAAGGCGGGCGGCACCGGCTTGAACCTGACCGGGGCCGACACGGTGATTCACTTTGATCCTTGGTGGAACCCGGCGGTCGAGGCCCAAGCCA
>CALJWR010000042.1 GCA_937976685.1 uncultured Verrucomicrobiae bacterium | reverse complement strand
AATCGAGCGTCACGCCAGGCAGCCCCGGGCGGTAGTTCAGCGCGCCCCGCGTGACTTCCACGTCATCCGCGGTGCGAGGCTCGCCGTCCGGCCCCGCCTCGAAGAGCCGCAGCGCGCCGGCGGTCACGCTGGCCGGGTTGAGGGGCTCGCTCAGCACGGCGGCCACCTGGAGGATCAGCCCGCCCTCCTGCACCGCCCCGAAACCGGGCACCACCTGCCGCACCTCAGGCGCGGTGGCGTCGCCGGTGAGCATGAGCACCAGCTCGGCGCTTTCGCCCGCGTTGCCCCCGGTGTCGGTCGCCCGGGCCCGCAGCCGGACGGTGGTCCGCCCGTCGGTCCGGCGCGGCATGAGCACCGCGAATTCGTAGGGAGCCACGGTGTCCGTCGCCGCGGGCACGCCGTCCACGAACAGCTCCACCCGCGCCACGCCCACGTCGTCCGTGGCGTCGGCCACGAACACGCCCAGCCGGCCCTCCTCGGCCAGGCCGGCCACAAAGGGCGAGCGCAGCGTCACCGTCGGCGGCCGGCCGAAGCGGTCCGCCACAGCGTGGCGGAGGACCGTGAGGCCCGCCGTGCCGTCGGCCACGAGGGCGAAGTTGCCGCTGAGCACCAGCGCCTCGGCGCTGCCCGGCGTGGGATGCTGCGTGTCGAAGCGCAGCCCGGCGCCGTTGGGCCGAAGGTCGAAGACCTGCACGTCGTGCGCGCCGTCGTCGGTGCTGATGGGGTCGCTGGCGGCGAAGCCGCGGCCCGCGCGGTCCGGCGCGAGCTGCCGCCAGCCGAACTGGCCGTCAAAGTGGTTGGCCAGCGATCTCAAACTTCCGCCCGCCAGATCGAACACCGCTACGCCGGCCGTGTGCGTCGCGTAGAGCCGGTCGCCCGCCGCGCCCAGGCGTAGCCGCCGCCCGCCCGCCCCGCGGCCGCCCGTGTAGCTGGCGGCGGCCTTCTGGTTGAGCTGGGCGCCGCTGATCTGCCAGCGCGTCAGCTGCGGCCCGGAGCCGAACTGCGGCAGGCTCAGAGCGAACAGCTCCGTGCCCACGGTCAGCAGATCCTCGACCGGCCCGCCGGTGAAGGCCTCGGACAACGGCGTGCCCGTGCCGAGGTCCACCGTGACGATGCGCCCGTTTTGCAGGCCGGCGAAGCCGAAGCCGCCGCCCGCCGCCGCGGCGGTGACCGGTGCGCCGAAGCTCCGCAGCGCGGGGGCCGCGAGATTCGGCAGGCCGCCCAGGTCCACCAAGGCCACTCCCTGCGCGCCCAGGCCCACGAGCAGGCGGTTGCCCGCGCCGGCGATGGTGCGCGGCTGGCCGGGCAGGTCGAGCCGGCCCACGAGCGCGGGAAGGGCGGGATTGAGCACGTTGAAGACGCTCACGCCCCGGCCATCCACCACCGCCGCCAGGTCGCCCACCACGGTGACATCCCACGCGTAGCCGGGCGTGCTCGCCCCGGCCACCATGCCGAGCGGCTCGTCCGCGGTGCCGTTCAACGGCGTGCCCGCCTCGGCTTCGGCCAGGTCGTTCACGCCGTCGCCGTCGGTGTCGGGATTGTTCCGATTGCTGCCCAGCACGTCTTCGGCGAAGTCCGGCAGGCCGTCGCCGTCCGTGTCGGGGCCGGTGAGCGGGCGCAGCACGATTTCCCCGAGCGTCAGCCGCGAGCCGCTCTCGCCGGTGGTGAAGTCGAACGTGCCGCCAAACCGGCCGTTGGCCGTGACGATGGAAATCCGGTAACGGGTGTCCGCCGCCAACTGCCGCGGCTGCGGGAAGAGCGCCGGGCCGCGCCCGCGCCGGCCGCGGACCTCGGCCCCGGTCTCGAGGTTCTGCCGCCAGAAGTAAAATGCCCCCGTCACCGGCGTGCGCAGGAGGTCCCCGGCGTCCTGCAGGGCGGCGCGGGCGGGCGCTCCTCGATCAGGCGGCGGTATTCGAGGGTGCATTCCTGCCCGCACTCGGAGCGGAAATGCAGCAGCAGCACCTTCTCGCCCGGCGTGTCGAACACCGTGCGGAACTCGTCGCCCGTGCCGCGGTCCGGGATGCCCAGCGGCGCGTCCCAGGTCACCGTGCCCGCCGTGTGTTCCGGCGCATAGAACGTCTGCACCGCGCCCACGTAAAACGGCCCGATCGGCGCGAAGGCCGGCCCGGTGAAGCACCCGGTGAAGGGCTCGATGGTCCGGTCCACTACCTCGAATTCTTCGGTGACCTCGCAGGTCCGGCCGCACTCGGTGCGGAGCTTGCGCGTCACGCGCTTCACGCCCGGCTCGCAGAAGACGGTGCGGAAGGTTTCGCCGCGCCCGCCGGCGGGCCGGCCGCCCTCGACGATCCACTCGATCGTGCCGCTCGTGTGGTCAAAGGGGCCGAACACGACCTCCTCACCCATCCCCAGCGCGCCGCCGAAGAGCAGCGGCTCCATCGAGCAGACCTCCTCTTCGGAGATGGTGATGGTGACCGCCTTGGTCACCGGGTCGTAGCAGTCCGGCGCGAGCGAGGCGCGGACGGTGTGCGTGCCCGGCTCGCAAAAATCGAGAAACACCACGTCGCCCGCCAGCCCCTGCGGCTGCGCCGTGGCGGCGAACCAGTTCACGATGCCCGGCGTGCGGGCGTCGCCCTCGACGCTGAAGCGCCGCCGGCCGTGCCCGAGGTCGGTGACGAAGACCGGCCCCATCACCGCGCGGCCCCGCGACTCGCATTCCTCCACCACTTCGCCGCCGCTCACCTGGACGCCCGGCTGCACGCCGTGCCAGCCGGGCTGCAGGACGCCCACGCCGGGGTCGGTCTCCACGAAGTTCCCGTCCGCCGTCACCGTGGCCGGGCCCACGATCTCCCAGTAGCCCTTGTCGTGGTCGAAGCTCCACAGCGCCGTCTTCGCGCCGGGCGGCAGCTTCACGCCCGTCACCGGGTCGGGCAGGTTCGGGAAGCGCACCGGCACCGGCTGCGCGAAGTTCCGCGGGCCGTCGGTCTGGATGGTGATCACCAGTGGGAAGTTCAGCCCCTCGGGCAGCGGCTCCGGCAGCCGGTCCGGCGGCACCGGCGCGATGCCCACCCGCCCGCCGCGGTTTCCGTTGTCGTCGAAGAGCGCGCCCGGCGGCACCAGGATTTCCACGCCCGCCAGCGCCGGGTTGGCCGCCACCACCTCGGGCACGAAGGTCACCGGCGTCGGCTCGGTCGGGCTGACCGGCCGCAGGCTGCCCGCCCGGATGAGCGGCAGGTAAATCTCGCCCGTGCCGCCGGCCAGGTTGTCCGCCCGGCCCGGCACCGCCTCCCACGCCTTGCCGACGAAGGGGTAGTAGTCGCCGTCCGGCCACGCGCTGCCCACGGCGGTGCGGCCGTCCACATGCACGAAGAACCGCCCTGCCGGCGCCGGCTCGAGGCGGAAGTTGCCCTGCGCGTCGGTCACCGCCCGCAGCGTCTCCTCCTGGCCGTCCACGGTGATAATGACGCCCTGCAGCGGGCGGTTGAGGGCGTTGGTGCCGGTGTCCGGGCCGGGCACCAGCTCGCTGGCGAAGACCCGCCCAAGCACCGCCGTGCGCGGCACCGGCAGGTTGCTGAGCGTGGTGAAGGTGACCACGCCCACGCCGCCCTCCTGTCCGTCGGCGTCGGCGTCCACCAGCTTCCCCTGCGCGTCGCGCACCTTGTCGCCGTCGAAGACCACCCGCACCTGCGTCGCGCCCGGCAGCGGCTCGAGATAGAAGAGCGTGGCGGTGCGGCGGTCGGGCGCGAGCTCCGTGCGCGTGAGCACGCGCCGGCCGGCGGCCTCGGCGAAGAAGGTGTTGAGCCCCAGCACGGCATCGGCGGCCAGCGGGCGGGTGAAGCGCAGGACGGTCTCGCGCGTGACGGCCACGCCGTCGTCGCCCGCGGCGGGCGAGGCGGTGAACTGGGTGACGTTCAGCGGGGCCTCGTCGCGCACCAACGGGTCGGTGCCGGCGAGCAGTTCGGCCACGTCATCGCGGCCGTCGCCGTCGGTGTCCAGCGCGGCGGCGCGAGGCAGTTGCTGGACGCGGAAGAAACCGGCCTCCGCCGGCGCGGCCACGCTCAAGGGGCCCGTCAGGCCGACGGCCACGGGGGTGTTGATGTCCGTGACGGTGTCCCCGCGGAGCAGGCGGTAGTAGCTGGCGGCGTCGGCCGGGAAGTGCAGCTCCAGCCGGTTGCCCGCCCCCAGGCGCGCCTCCTCGATGCGGAAGTCGGCTCGGGCCGAAGCGCCGGGGAGTATCAAGGCGGCAGCCACGCCAGCCTTCACGAGGCTTAATGCGTTCATCAAATTAGTTGATTATACCGTTCTCTAAACCAAACCAGCAAGGTGAAAGTTTTCGCAAGTACGGCGAGTGAAGTGTTCGTCAACTGTCGGATGGAGAGGGGCGATCAAAGCGGGTTGGGTCTGAGGTGATATTGGGGGTTGGCTTTCCGCCAGTCGCTTCAAGCGGTTGGTGAGGCCGGCAGTTCTTCGGGTGCCAGCAGCCGGGCAGACCGGTCCGGATGCCAGCTCCGGCCCTGACGTTTGAAGCGACGGTTGATGGTGATCTCGATGTTTTTCCCGCCGGCACCTGAGCTGTTCTTGACGAACGGCGGGGTGTGGCTGCGGACGTGTCGCACTGCGGTGGGGATATGCCGCCGCGGCTCAATGCCCTGCCGATTGCCCAAGCGGCAGCCGAACAGAGCGTAAGACGCCTTGGGCCGTTGGCGGCGCAAAGTCGCCGGTCTGCCCAGTGCCCGGCGCCGGGTCCCGGGTCTGGGCGCGTGCTACCAGCACCGCAGCCGGCTTACCCTGCCCGGCAACGACGCCTTCCCCGACCCGCCGGGGGGCATCGCCCCCGGACACGCCCAGCGCCCTCTGCTCGACATCCGCCCGGCGCCGTGCGCCGGCCAACCAAACGGCCTGCGCCCGAGCCTCCTGACGGTTGACGGACAGGACCGCATGGTTCCCACCTGTTACATGGGAGTTCAGGGGAACGGTTGATCACGGAATTGTGGCGGGGGGTCACGACGGGCCGCCGCCGCCCCCCCCGTTTTTGTTTTTCTGCTGTCGCCGCCGGGATTACAACGTCTCCATGCCCGATGATCTCTTCGGCCAAGCCCCCCTGCCGGTTCAGGCGAGACCGCCGAGCCTGCCTATGCCGATGACCAGCAGGTGCTCGAAGCGGCCGGCCCGGCCTGTGATTTCGCCGGCGTGCACGCGCGCGGCGAAGGTCTTGATCCGCTGGACCGTGGCCGGGATTTCGGCGGCGAAGCGGCGCAGTTCGGGGTCGTCCGCGCCGGCCAGCAGTTCCGGCGTGCGCAGCCAGTAATGGCCCACGCGGCGGTTTTCGGAGGTGTTGACCCGCTCGCCGCGCTCGAGACGGGTCATTTCGTCAAAGGCGCGCGCCAGGGATCTCTCCATCTTGGCTGGAAAGTTCTCCGGCCAGGGCACGCGGCTGAAGTCCAGCGCCAGGCTCAGGCGATCGAGGAGCACCCCGAGTTCCTGAACGAAGACCGCCTGGCGGAGTTTGGGGCCTACTGGTCGGAGTTGCCCCAGAATCGTTGAAACCCGGAACCCTCTGCAATCCGGTCAGGTTTTGAGTGCAGCGGGTTTCTCGGTCGGCCGCGGGCCGCGGTATCTCCGTTTGAAATCCCGGCGAGGGCGCGTCCGGGGCAGGGAGGATCCGGGCAGGGCTGAGGACTTGCGACGTAGTTAAAAGCCTTTAACATGTTGCTTAAAGTCCGCTATTTCGACATGCAATCGTGGCTCTTGGATCGCAGTCCCCTTGTCCGAAGCTTTCGCCGTCCCCGCGGGACCCCCGCGGATGACCCGGTCGGTTCCGCAGACGGGAAGCATGCCCCGGCTGCCGGGGCAACCGGGCTATGGACGAGGGAGGAACCTCGACCCGACGGTGGGCGATTTCGCCGTTGGCTCGGCAGGGGGCCGGGTGGGGCGATGGTTGGGCTTGGTCTCCTGGGCTGGCTCACTCCGCTGGAAGGGGTTGGGGCGGTCGCCCCAACGATCACAGCGCGCTGGACGGCGGAGAATCGCATCGCGCTGAGTTGGACGGATCCCGAGGGGGCTTTCACGTTGGAACAGGCTGACTCCCTGAACCCGCCGGTGGCCTGGCAGTCCGGCGGGTTATCGCCGACGGGGGTGGGCGGACAAAGGACGGTGTTGTTGAGTCCGGCCGGCCAGCACCGCTTTTATCGGTTGCGCGGGTCGGGGTCGTCCTCGGGCACCCGGGTCCTTTCGACGTCTCCAGAGGACGGAGAGACGGGGGTCGCCGTCACGCGCGAAACGATTGTGCGCTTCTCGAGTCCCTTGGGAGCGGGGTCGGTTCTGACCGTCGAACGATTCTATGCGACGTTTGGCGAGCGACGCCTGTTGGGTCGGGCCGAACTGTCTTCGGATCGGCTGACGGCGACGCTTTTCTACCTCGAGAATCTCCCAGCGGGCGCCCGGGTCCAGGTAACC
>CALJWR010000041.1 GCA_937976685.1 uncultured Verrucomicrobiae bacterium | reverse complement strand
CCCGCTGCCGCCGGCCGGCCCCGCCACCGGGAAGCCGGGGGCGACCAATGCGCCGCCTTCCGCCCGCAAGCCGGCGTGACGGTCGCCGCGTGATTCGCCCTCGACGCTTCGTGACGCCATGACCTTGTCCCGCATCAGCATCCAACGCCCCGTGCTCACCTCCATGATGAGCCTGGCGCTTGTCTTGTTCGGCCTGATCAGCCTGACGCGCCTGCCGGTGCGCGAGCTGCCGAACATTGATCCGCCGATTGTCAGCGTGACCACGGTGTATCCGGGCGCCAATGCCCGGGTTGTCGAGACTGAGGTGACGGAGCGGCTCGAGGAAACCCTCAGCAACATCGAGGGCATCAAGACGCTGACCAGCACCAGTAGGGAACAGGTCAGCGCGATCACCGTCGAGTTTGACCTTTCCCGCGACGTGGATCTGGCGGCGCAGGATGTGCGGGACCGCGTGGCCCGGGTGAGGGGCTTGCTGCCCGAAGACATTCTCGAACCGGTGGTGGCGAAGCAGGAGTCCGATGCACAGCCCATCATGTGGATTTCGGTGAACAGCGACCGGTATTCGCCGCTCGAGCTGACGACCCTGGCAGAACTGCAGATCAAGAACCGTCTGCAGACCGTGGCCGGTGTGTCCTCGGTGATCATCGGCGGCGAAAAACGCTTCGCCATGCGGCTGTGGCTCGATTCCGAACGCATGGCCGCGCGCGGGGTCACGGTGCTGGACGTGCAGCGCGCCCTGCAGCAGCAGAACATCGAGCTGCCCAGCGGCCGGGTGGAAAACCTCGACCGCGAGATGACGATCCAGACGCTCGGCGAACTCAAAACCGCCGAGGAATTCAACAACCTCGTCGTGTACAGCGACGGCGTGAAGCTCGTCCGGCTGCGCGA
The DNA here is from genome assembly GCA_937976685.1 of uncultured Verrucomicrobiae bacterium. GTDB lineage: Bacteria > Verrucomicrobiota > Verrucomicrobiia > Limisphaerales > J093 > JADJWF01. Next base: position 2,146 of record CALJWR010000041.1, on the reverse strand, counting down.
CATCGGGATCGCCCGCGAGGGCGTTGAGGACGAGCGCACGATTGCCCGGTTCAACGACCAGCCGACGGTCTTTCTGGGCGTCGTCAAACAGTCCCGGGCCAACACCGTTGAGGTCGCGCACGGCGTGAAGGCCGAGCTGGAGCGGCTGGCCCCCTCGCTGCCGATGGGCGTCAACCTTGTGGGCGCTTACGACTCCTCCATTTTCGTGGAGGAATCCATCCGGGAGGTATGGGTCACGCTGGGCATCGCCTTTTTGCTCGTGGTGGTGGTGATCTTTGTCTTCCTCCGCAATCTGCGTTCCACCGTGATTCCGGCCATCGTGATTCCGGTTTCGATCACGGGCTCCTTCACCGTCCTGTACGCGATGGGCTACTCGGTGAACATCCTGACCATGCTGGCCCTCGTGCTGGCCATTGGCATTGTGGTGGATGACGCGATCGTGGTTCTGGAGAACATCTTCCGCCACCTCGAGGCGGGGCAGAGTCCGATGGAGGCCGCTTTCACCGGCATGAAGGAAATCGGCTTCGCGATCATTACCATCACGATTTCCCTCGTGGCGGTGTTTGTGCCGCTGGCGTTTCAGCGGACGGCCACGGGCCGGCTCTTTATCGAGTTTGCGTTTGCCCTCGCCGGTTCGGTGGTGATCTCGGCGTTTGTTGCTTTGTCTCTCTCGCCCATGATGGCGGCGCGCATTCTCAAGCCGGTGGACAAACAGCAGCACGGCGCGCTGTTCATGGCCTTTGATCGCGGGTTCAACGCCCTCACGCGCCGGTATGGGAGGCTGCTGGGTTGGTCGCTCCGCCACCGTTTCCTGATGTTGCTGATCGGCGTTGCGTCGCTGGCAGTCATGGTTCTGGCCTATCGGAGCCTCGACAAGGACTTCCTGCCCGAAGAGGACCGCGGCCTCTTTATTTGCTTCGTGGTGACGCCGGAGGGTTCCACCGCCGAATACACCGATCGCATGGTCCGGCAGATGGAGCGCATCCTGGGGCAGGTGCCCGAGATCCGGTCACGGGGCGGCATGGTCGCGCCGCCGTTTGCGGGGCCGGGCGCGGCCAATCAGGGCATCGCCTTCATCCGCCTGCACCCGGAGCGCGAGCGGAGCGTACAGGAGCTCGTCAATGGCCCGGGCGGGTTGCGGATGCGGCTGCTCACTGAGGTCGAGGGGGCGTTGGTGATCCCCAACATTCCGAAGCCCATCAGCCGCGGGTTTGGGGCGCCGTTCAGCCTGGTCATCCAGAATGACGACCTCGACCAGTTGAACGCCACCGCGCAAACGCTGGGGAACAAGCTGCGGACCAACGGCTTCCTGGTGAACGTCCGCTCTTCCTTCGAGATGACCAAACCCGAGTTGCGCATCGCGATAGACCGGAACCGCGCCGCCGCCCTCGGGGTGGCGGTGTCCGACATTTCGCGGACGATGCAGATTCTCTTTGGTGGCCTGGATCTCAGCCGGATCAAAGTCGGCGGCAAGCAGTATGACGTGATCGCCCAGTTGGAGCGGTTTTCGCGTCTCACGCCGCGGGACCTGGAGCGCATCTACGTGCGCAACGACCGCGGCGACCTGATCCAGCTCAACAGCGTGGTCACCTACACGCAGGCGGCCGCGCCGAACGCCATCGAGCACTACGACCGCCTGCGCAGCGCCACGATCACCGCGACGCCGGTCGGCCTGACGCTCGGGACGGCCATCGGGCGGGTCGAGGCGATGCTGGCTACCGAGCTGCCGCCGGGCACGCTGCACAAGTGGTCGGGCGAATCGCGGGATTTGCGCGAGGCGCAGGACCAGTTCTGGTGGATTCTCGGGCTGGCCATCGTCATCGTGTACATGGTGCTGGCCTCCCAGTTCGAGAGCCTCATCCACCCCTTCACCGTGATGCTCGCCCTGCCGCTGGCAGGGGTGGGTGCGTTCGGGTTGCTCTGGCTGCTCGGGTTCGGCGGCATGACGGGCTGGCTGCCGCCCATTCCGGCGATGAATTTCAACCTGTTCAGTCAAATCGGCGTGGTGCTGCTCGTGGGGCTGGTGACCAAGAACTCCATTCTCCTCGTCGAGTTCGCCAACCAGCGGCGGGATCGTGGCCTTGGCTCGCGCGACGCAATGCTCGAGGCTGGCCTGGTGCGGTTGCGGCCGATCCTGATGACCAGC
>CALJWR010000040.1 GCA_937976685.1 uncultured Verrucomicrobiae bacterium | reverse complement strand
GCAAACAACGCCGCCGCCGCATCGTGATAATAGGCGGACAGGCCGAGAATGTAGGGTGCGTCAGGCACGGGGCAGGTGGACTTGCGGCGGGCGGGCGGAGACCACTCCGCCCCTCACATGAAGGGGTACAGCATCCACGCGATACCCGAGGAGGAGGTGAACACCACCACGGCGCCCAGTAACAGCAGAACGACGACCAACGGCACCAGCCACCACTTCTTTTCCTGCCGCAGGAAGGCGAGGAACTCTTTCAGCAGCGCCCACATGAACGAGCCGTAGGTTGCCGCTCCTGCCCGCCCGCCGCAAACGCAAAGGGCGCGCGGGGCCAGCGCAAAACAGAAATCGGGCCCGGAAGCGCGAGGATCCCCGCGCAGGCACTCCCCCGCCACCGACGTCCGCGCGATTCACTCGCCGGCCGGCGCCCGCCGGCTGGCAAATCGGGCCCGGCCGGAGGCCCACTCGCGCAGCCGGCGAATGTTTTCTTCCATCGTCCGCGCCAGTGGCACGGCGTGTTCAAGGCAGTAGCGGACATGACGCGTGTCCAGTTCTTCGCCGGCGGCAAACGCCTCGAACAGCGCGCTGATGACGGCCTCCTCGATCTCCGCTCCGCTGAACTCATCACTGGCCGCGACCAGCGCCCCGAGATCAAACCGCTCCGGTGACCGCCCGCGCCGTGCCAGGTGGATGGCGAAGATGTCGTGCCGCTCCTCCGCGTCCGGCAGGTCCACGAAAAAGATTTCGTCGAACCGGCCCTTGCGCAGCAGTTCGGGCGGCAGTTGGGAAATGTCGTTGGCCGTGGCCACCACGAACACGGGGGCGGTCTTCTCGGACAACCACGTGAGGAACGTGCCGAATACCCGCGCCGTGGTACCGCCGTCCGACACGGCCGACCCCTGGGAACCGGCAAACGATTTGTCTATTTCGTCCACCCAGAGCACCGCGGGCGCCACGGACTCCGCCACCGCAATGGCCCGGCGGACGTTGTCCTCCGAGGTACCGACGAAACTGCCGAACATGCGCCCCATGTCGAAGCGCAGCAACGGGACCTGCCAGAGATTCGACACCGCCTTGGCCGAGAGGCTCTTGCCGCATCCCTGCACGCCGAGGAGGAGGATGCCGCGCGGCGAGGGCAGGCCAAACGCGCGCGCCGCCGGGGTCAGCGCGGCCCCGCGCTTGCGCAGCCAGTCTTTGAGCACGGCCAGCCCGCCGACGCCGTCGAACGATTCCTCCGTGGCATGGTACTCGAGCAGGCCGCTCTTGCGGATAATTTGCTTCTTTTCCGCGAGGACTTCGCCGACGAGGTCCGCCCCGAGCCGCTCGTGCTTGACCAGGATGCGGGCAAACACGTTTTCCGCCTCGGTCAGGGTCAGCCCGAGTGCCGCTTGCACGAGCCGGTCGGTCGCTGCCGCGTCCAGGGCCAGGGTGAGATTTGGCAGGGACCGCACCTCGGCGGCGATGCGCTCCAACAGGGCGGCGATCTCGGCCGGCCCCGGCAAGGGGAACGACAGCACGGTGATCTCCTTGTCGAGTTCAGGCGGGATTTCGACCGTGCCCGAGACGAGAATGATCGTCTTGAGGCTGTTCTTGAGGTGCAGCGCAATTTCCTTGAGCCGCCGCACCACGGCATGATGGCCCTTCCCGAGGAAGGGATGCAGATCCTTGAACACGAACAGCGCAGGCTCGACCTCGTCAATCACCTGGTCCAGCGCCGCCAGCGGGTCCTTGGTCGTCGCCGCGCGATGGCGCTGGGATTGGATGGACGTACCGGCGGGCAAGAGGCCGGTCGTGCAGGTCCAAGTGAGGACCTTCTTCTGCCGCCGTCGGGCGATCTCGAGCAAGACCTCTTCGACCCGCGTCTCCTCGTTGGTCACGAGGTAGAGGATCGGGTAACGGGCACGAATCAGGTCCTCGATGTCACGGGCGATGCTCATCGGCTCACCTCCCGAACAGCCGCTTCCACCACGGCTGGGGCGGCGGTGGCTCGGCAGCGATGGATTGCTTGACGCGCTCCTCCAGCCCCGGCGGCGGGGCGGTTTGCGCCGCGTCGTGGCGGATCAATTCCTCGGCGGTGGCAAATTCCTTCACGGCCGGCCGGCTCTGTTGTTGGTGCGCGAGGTCTTGCGCCTGCTCGTGGGCGAGACGGGAAGAAGGTGGCTTCGGTTCCATACGGGCCTTATTCGGTTTTGGCGAAGGCGGTGGCGAAGGCGCGTCGCGCGCGATGCAACTTGCCGCGCACGGCGTCGGCCGTTTGGTCGGTCAGCGCCGCCACTTCGCCGTAGCTGAGGTGGTCGTCGGCCACCAGCAACAGGATGAGGCGGTACTCGGCGGGCAAGGCGTCGAGCGCCTTTTGAATGCGCTGACCGAGTTCCTTGGTTTCCAGCACGCGCAGCGGGCTGTCGGCGGGTGCCACCGCCGTCTCCCAAACGGCATCATCGGCATTCGACACCAGGTGCCGCGCGTTCCAGCTCTGTTGCAGGTTGCGGCAGTGATTGAGAGCGATGCGGTAGAGCCACGTGCGCACGGCGGCATCGCCGCGGAACTCGGCGAACTTCCGCCACGCGCGAACGAACACATCGTGCGCGGCGTCCTCGGCCTGCGCCGGATCGCCCAGCAACCGCAGGCAAAGGTAGTAAACGGCCCGGCTGTGCTCCGCATAGACCCATGCGAAACCGGACTCCTCCCAGCGGGCCGGCTGCGAGGGAGCAGCAGGGGCAAGCGCTTCGGCTTCGTGCATGGGCAGCGCCTACTTGTTGAAGCGGAAGTTCGTGAGATCGTAGTCCTGCATCACGTACGCCTTTTGTTCCAGGCGCTGTTTGCCCGCGCGCTTGGCTTCGGTCTCGCCGCCGGCGGCGAGGAAATCCTCGAAGCTGATGATCTCGGCGCGGATGAACCCCTTCTGAATGTCGCTGTGAATCGTGCCGGCCGCCTCCCAGGCCGTGGTGCCCTGGCGGATGGGCCAGGCGCGGTTCTCCTTGCCGCCGACGGTCAGGAAGCTGATCCAGCCGGCCTCCTTGAACGCGCGAACCAGCAGCGCATCGGGCGCCGGCAACTCCGCCTCCTCCGCCACGATGACCGGCTTGTGGGTGTGAAAATTGTGGGCCGCGACGGTCTGCAGTTCCTCGGGGGTCAACCCGTGTTGCAGCACGGTGCGCTCGCTGACCAACGCCTCGGCCAGCTTTTCAAGGACAGTCTTCTCCGCCGGGCTGGGATCGCGGCCCAGGCGGGCTTCAATGAAATCCAGGTCCTTTGTCAACAAATCTGCCAGCGCCGACCGGGTGGTGAGAATGGCGTCGCTCGTGAGAGTCTCGGATTCGCCCACGACCTCGACCTGCGCGTAGGTCTTTTTCTGCGCCTCGACCAGCTTGTCGGCCTGGTCCAGACGCGGGTCCTTGAGATTGTGTTTGCCGAGCGGAATGCCGCCGATGCCGAAGAGGCAGAATTTCATCGGCCCCTTGGTAAGGGGGCGGCCGCCGGGCGGTCAAGGCCGGGCACGGTCAAAACAGCGCTGGCCGGGGTCATGTTTTTCGCGCCGTTGCGCTCAGTTGGCAGGGGACGACGCTGCCGCGGCCCCGGTGGAGCGGCGCGTGATCCAAGCCTCCACTTCCTCAGCGGTGGCCGCCACCGGCCAGACCAGGTCGCGACCGACTTGGGGCGGAAAGGCGCTTCTCTTTTCGGAAGGTCGGGCGTCGCCGCCGTCGTCGCAGCCGTCCGTGTTGACCGAGTGGAGCAGGAAGGACCCGTCCTCGCGGCGCGCGTAGCGAAGCGGCTGGCCGGAAAACCAGTCGCGGGGCATCTCCGTCAGGAACTCCGGCACCAGCGCGCCGAGGGTCTCCGGCCAGGCGCCGTGTCGCAGGTGGTGGCGCTTGAGCGCGCAGGCGGAGACAACGATCTCGTTCCATGCCTCGGCCCACGCCGCCTTTTGCCCCGCCTTGTCCAAAGCCGGCGTCATCATCCCCGACAGCCAGTAGCGCATCGCCGAGGGATGGCCAGCCCCCCCTTCCCCCCAAAGCGGAAGCACCAGATCGTGGTCAACCTGCTGTCCCGCGACAAAATGCCGGGCCGCCGCGGCTCGCCGCATCTCTTCCACCCACCGCTGAACGATCTGGCAATGCCGCAAGTGATCCTGTTCCCGCCATGCCAGATGCCAGAGCCCCACGCCCACCCACCAGCGCGTTCGGGCACCCCATCTGGCGACCGGTTCCAACCATTCCGCCCACCAGGGGGCATTGCCT
>CALJWR010000039.1 GCA_937976685.1 uncultured Verrucomicrobiae bacterium | reverse complement strand
CCGCAGCATCTCGGGCAGCAAACGGGCCCATGGAGGACGAGCCCCTCCTGCGCCGCTCTGCACCCCCGGGACGGTGTCCCGGCGGACTTGTTGTGCGTAGTATCCGGTCAGGAGTGACGCCCGGGTTGGCCAACAGCGGCCGGTGTTGTAAAACTGCGTGAAGCGCAATCCTTCGTGCGCGAGGCGGTCCAGTGTGGGCGTGTGAATCTCGCCGCCGTAACAGCCCACGTCGGAGAAGCCGAGATCGTCAGCGACGATCAGGAGGATGTTCGGGCGGTTGGTGGAGCTTCCCGCTGCCAGGCTGGCGAAGCAGCACGCCAGGACCAGACTGCCACGGAGGAGCCGCAAGACGATTCGGCGCATTTCTGGATGAGTGTTGCCGGGTGGTTGAATCGGTGGGTGGCTCGTTTGGCCCCGGGGCTGTTGGTGGTCGCCGCGATTGCCATCGCGGCTGCTTCTCGCGGGTGGTCAGGGAGCGTTGCTCGCCCCGGATGGTTGGCCCTTCGGCGGCGGAGTGAAGGTCTGGCCGTCCACGCCGTCTGGGGGCAGCGTGTCGGCAAACTCATCGCGGTCATCCACCTCGCGTTTCAGGCGGGCCAGTTCCGCTCGCAAGGCGGCGACCGTGGCAGCGTAGGCCGGGTCGTGGTACACGTTGCGGAGTTCGAGCGGATCCTTCACCAGGTCGTAGCACTCCCACTGGTCCTTCTTCCAAAAGTGGATGAGCTTGTGCGTCTCCGTCCGCACGCCGTAGTGCGCCCGGGTGTTGTGATGACCGGGGTCGTGGTAGTAGCGGTAGTACATGCTCGTCCGCCAGTCGGTCGGCCGCGTGCCCTTCAGGAGGGGCACAAGGCTCCTGCCTTGCATGTCCGCGGGGACGGGCACGCCGGCCAATTCAAGGAAAGTCGGCGCAAAATCCACGTTCAGCGCGATGGCGCTCTGCGCTGAGCCGGGCGGGATCACACCGGGCAGGCGGGCGATGAATGGCATCCGCAGACACTCCTCGTACATGAACCGCTTGTCGTACCAGCCGTGATCGCCGAGGAAAAAGCCCTGGTCACTCGTGTAGATGACCAGCGTGTTCTCCCGCAAGCCGTGGGTGTCGAGGTAGTCGAGGACGCGCCCGACATTGTCGTCCACCGAGGCGATGCACCGCAGGTAGTCCTTGATGTAGCGTTGGTACTTCCACTTGACCAACGCCTCACCGGTGAGCGTTTCGCGCCCGCCCTTCACCTCGACCGTGACCTCCATCGGCACCTGCCAAAGCCAGCGGTCCCGATCGGGACCGGCCAGGCCGGCGGGCGGCTGCAGCTTCAGGTCCCGGTTGTTCAAATGGCGCGCGATGGTCATCGTCGCCTCCCGCGCTGCGTCCGTCCGGGTGGCGTAATCGTCCCAGAGCGTCGGCGGCTCCGGGATCTCCACGTCATCGTAGAGGGTGGCGTGCTTGGGGCCGGGTGACCACTCCCGATGCGGAGCCTTGTGTTGGAGGCAGAGGAAGAACGGCCTGTCCTTTGGACGTTGCGCTAGCGCCTCGAGGGCCAGATCGGTGATGATGTCGGTGGCGTAGCCCTTGATCACCCGCCGACCGTTGCGATCCAGGAACGCCGGGTCGTGGTAAAGTCCCTGGCCGGGGAGGACGATGTAGTGGTCGAAACCGGTAGGCTCGCTGCCCAGGTGCCATTTCCCGACCATCGCGGTGTAATAGCCAGCCGCCTGCAAATACTTGGCCACATGCGGTTGCGAACCGTCGAAGCGGTTAAAGACGGGCACACCGTTTTTGTGGCTGTACTTGCCCGTGAGAATGGCGGCGCGGCTGGGCGTGCAAATCGAATTCACGACGAAACAACGATCCAGGCGCATGCCTTCGCGCGCCAACCGATCAAGCTGCGGCGTCTGATTGATGCGGCTGCCATACGCGCTGATGGCGTGGGCCGCATGGTCGTCCGTCATGATGAACAGGATGTTCGGTCGCGCGGAAGTGGCGGCGGCCAGCGGGAACGCCATCAATCCCATCAACAAGGCGGCAACGAGCTGATTCATGGCTTCACGCTAAAGGGAACTCGCATGCGAAGGAACTGGAATCCAAGGGCTGATCCCGGAGGCCCCCGCCGGTGGCGACGCGTTGGTCTATTCCCTGCCGGTCCCGGACTCAAAAGACAGCCGGACGGTCGCCGTCGCTGACTCGCCCGCTTTGAGATCGCGACCGAACAGCGAGAAGTACACCGAGTAATGGCTTTCGGTCTGGTGCGGCATCGCAACGGCGAAGCATTCGCGCAACGAAGCGCTGAAGCTCGCGCCGACGCCCCGGCCGGAGGCCATCCGCCTCGCCCGCGCCGCTTCGCCCGCCAGTTCGAAGGGAAACGTCCACGCCACCGGGTGCGGCTCCAGCCGCCAGCGTCCATCCTCAACCACTCCCCGGGCAGCCGAATCCCGAACGAACATCTGCCAATCCCCCTGCTCCGGCAGGGCGGCCGCCCACCGGGCGCCATCCCGCCCCTTCACCCACACCGCGGCATTGGTGAAGGCGGCGTCAAAATACGAGGCGAGGAAGGTCTCAAAACCTTTCACGTCAGTCCCGGCTTCCACCTTGGTCTCGACTTCCACCGTGTCTGCGGCCGCCACGCGATAGACCGCCACCAGCGAAAACGGCCGCCCTTCCGTGGCAAACCGGATTGCTACCGAGCCATCACCGCGGAGGACCGCCTCGCTGGGCCAGTCCCACGCACCCGCGCCGTAACGAACGCCGCGGGTGAACACTCGATAGTGGCTGAGCAACCCATAACCGTGGTCCATCCGGGTGCCAGAGGGCACGTGGACCACCTCGGTCAGCCCCAAGGATTTGCCCTCCGCGTGAAGCCGGCCCCGGAGGACGCCCGTGTCGAAAACGAACCCGCGCGGACCATCAGCCAGAAAGCTAGGGCGCGCGGCCGGGGCGGGCTCCGATCTTGCGACGTCGTCGGCCGCAGCCAGCAGGGCGAAGCAAGCGGTCGCGATCACTGAGATCCCATGATGCGAATGGAGTCGGGCTGTACGAGGACGGGTGGGTTTTCGCATGGCGGCAAGCCTTGCAGT
>CALJWR010000038.1 GCA_937976685.1 uncultured Verrucomicrobiae bacterium | reverse complement strand
GCCGCGCCACGAACCCCAGCCCGTAGGCTTGGAGGTAGGGCAACGAAAAGGGCGGATTGAAGGCCCACAGGCGGTCCCATTCTCCAACGGGTGGCGGGTTGGGTGGGATGGGGTACCCTGGAGGCAGTTCCGGGGACACATACTCGTGGAATGGCCGGTTGTTGAGGGCGTACACTTCCACATGCTCCGCCGCGAAGAACCCCTCCCGGTTGTCGCTAGCCGACTCGCCACCGCCCAAATCGAAGTCGCAGAAATTCCAGACATCGAACCGCGCGTGGTTGAACTCCGGGACGCCGTCCGCATCCAGGTCCACCGGAAAGGACCAGTGCTGCGCCGGTTGACAGACGTAGTTCAAGAACGGAAGGCACGGAGCCACTTTGATTGCGCACGGATCTTGGCCGACCGCCCCAAACAGCGCAGTCATGAGCATTGCACCCAAGGCCCTCCACCAACCTCTGACGGGAATATTCATAGGTTCCCCTGCCTATTGAGCGGAAGTTGGCTGCGGCACCAGCACCATCCCGCGGGTGTAAGAGCCCGAACTTCCATTGCCCACGATCCAGCCGGCGTCGTTAATCGCCTCGGCGGACGTGAAGGTTCGCCCGGCCGACTTGTACGTCAGTTGTGCGTCGTTCAGATCGAGCATCTGCTGTTGCGTTGCCGAGGTGTCGTAGTTTTTCGGTACCAATTCCACCTCCTTGATGAACGCCCGAGCGTAGCCGGTGGGAGTGATCCAGCCGGTGCCCACGATGGTGATCCCCCGCGCATGGCGGTTGACGGCCAGCGCCTCGCTGCGTCCGGGTTCGTTCTGCCAGCCGGCGCCAGTGTGGATGGCCCCCAAGATCACCGCGTTGGTGCCACCTGGCCACCAGAGGGCGGCGCGGGTTTCGATGGTCCAGACTTCCGGCGGCCCGAGGCTGCGTCTGATCCAGAAGTCGCTGGCACCCACCGCGTCGCTGGTCGAGTTGACCGCGTTGGCGGCGTTATTCGTGGGCATCAACGCCACACCGGCGAGATTTGTAATCCATCCCGAACTGTTTGTGGCTTCCGTGCTGGGCTGGGTGGGGAAGGGCAGCAGGTTGGCCGCGATGCTCGCGATCACCCCGTTGGTGCCCGTGCGGAAGCCGCGCCAGGCCCCGCCGTACACCGTCCGCCCCACCACGGCACCGCTGTCGTTCACCATGTGCGCGTAGCCGACTGTCGCCTGATTGGTGTCAAAGGAGCCCACATCCGTGACGGTCCAGAGGCCGCTTACTTTGGCCCAACGCACCGGGCGGTAGTAGTACGCGCCGTTGGCCGCGACCTGGGTGCGGCCCGCCAAGTAGGAGCCTGCGGGGGCGGCCCATTGCACTTCTCCCAGGCGGTTGGTGGCGAGGCCCGGCAGGTAAAAGACGCTGGCGAGACCGTTGGTGACGTAGCAAGCGCGGTTCAAGCGACTCCCCGCGAGATTGCCGGTGTTGTCCACCGCCAGGATCGAAGGGGAACCAGCCCACGCGTCTCCGAGATGGAGGAGGTCGCCATACGCCGGCGCCTGCCACTTGCCGCCCAAGCTGAACTGCGGGTACGGCAAGCCTGGGTAGGCGTAGGTGGCGTAAGTGGTGTTGCCCGCGATCCAGGCGTTGGTTGCCTGCTGGCTGAGGGCATAGGCCGTACTCCCGTCAGCGGGACAGGGGCACAGCAAGTTGTCAGGACTGGGCACCACCGGAGGCGGTTGCGCTCCCGTCTCGGCGGCTTGGCCTGCTTCCGGCCAAGCCCCTCCCGTCTCGTCTTCCAAGGAGATGATCTGACCGGTTCGAAGTAGCAGGTAGGGTCTTTGAAGGACGGCCGCCACGCCGCCGGACGCAGTAGTCCAGAATTCCAGATCCTCGTCCGGCGGAGACGACCCAATGTTTCGAGCAAGATTCAGATCCCCGTTCATTGGAGCTGGATCGGCGACTCCATCGGATTCCGCCTGACCGTTGAACGCCGCCGGCGGACCACCTCCCGCACACGGGTAGTAGTACGAGTCCGTCAGTTCGAAGAGCTTGTACTTGGGCCCGTCCCAGAGGGTGACGGCCACGGCGTTCCCGGGACCCCTAGGGAGGGTGTCTGCGGGTGGGCGCACCGTGTAGCCCCAAGCGCTGTGGGTGGCCAACTCGAACCACGCAGCCTCGTACTCCGCCTCGTCGGTCAGTCCGCCCACCGTGGGTTGGACGCGAGCATGCACCTCACTCCAACCCGCCGGGAAGGTCAGTTGCCAGCGACCGTTGCTGAAGGGCAGCGCGACGTTGTTGGTGCCGTTGAGCACGTAGTCGGCGGACGTGGCTACGCGCGGACCGGGCAGATTGGCGGCGGGCCGGAGATAGACGGTGAGCGCCCCGTTGGTCGGCCCGGATCGGCGCAGCCGCAGGGTGGCGTGGTGGCGGGTGCGGTCGTTGGCCACGTTTTCCGACCGGGCAAACCAGACCGTCGGACCCAGGGGAATATCCGTGCTGGCCTCCGCCTGGAGGGAAGCCATTTCGCGGAAGCGAATGGTGTCGGTGCCCGGCAAACCGTTGGTCGGATAGGTGAACGTCATCAGATCATCGTCATCCGTGGTGTGGGTGACTGCCACCCCGGCATTCGGCCCCGTCTCAACCTCAGCGTGGAGGTAAAACGGACTCAAGCGACGGTTGTCGGTTTCACCGGATGCCAGCGTGGGGTGGTACATCAGGCAGCCGCAGAGCTGGACGATCCCGTTCGTGACCAGCGGTCCGGAGATCTGGATTTCGGTAACGCCCAGCAGCGTGCCATTCTCATCCAGGGTCTGTTTGAGCTTGATTGGCGGTTTTTCAGGGTCGGGTTCCGGATCGCCCGGCGGCGGGGTGGCTGGATGGGCGGTGAGGGCCGGCCGGCTGTTGGTGAGGCTGCTCAACGTCGTCAGCAAGGTGTGGTTGGTCTGATCGTACGCCCAAGCAGACACCCGATTTGGCGGGGTGATGGTCACCAGACCGCTCTGATCCACTGCATCGCCATTGAAGGGCCAGATGGCGGGGCGGTAGAGGGGATACCAAACGGCCAGATTCGTCAGTTGCGGCGCTGGTTCGTAGAACACGCCCCGATCCGCAGTAGTGAACCGGTTCGCCGCGAAGGTTACCGGCCCCGCTCCGCCCAAGGTCGCGCCGCACGACCAGGAGTCGGTCAGCAACCGGCCCACGATCACGTTGGTATCGGTGGCCGACATCCGCGAGGTGAAACTCCCGTACGTGTTGGTCTTCCAGGAGAAGCTGCCGTAGTCCTGCCGCAACGGCACTCCCCGAAGGCGGATGTTGTTGCTGGAGACGTTGAAGTTCCGGAACGGGTACTTGCCGGCGGCGTTCGCTCCGTGGCCCGGGCCGCCAATGGTGATCATCTGGTAAACGTCATCAACGGTGTTCCCCACCACGTCAATGTGGCGCAGGGGTGTGTCATGGTTTGCGGTGTCAAAATTGAATCCCATCGCGCAGTTGTTCACGGTGTTGTCCGAGAACCGGATGCCGAAGGACGAAGCCGATCCGAACGCATTCAGCGTCGGGCTGTTGCGCACCTGACACCGAAGCACATGGAAGGCCCGGTGATTCGGATTGGCGTCGGGGTCAAAGTTCTCGCCGTCCGGAATTTTGACCAACGGCATGATGCCGGTGCCGTAGCCGCCAAGCTGGCCTTGGAAATCCTCCACCACGCAATCGGTCACGTACCATTGATCGGCCAGGTGCCCCTGCAAGGCGGTCGGATAGATCACAAACGACTCGGCGCCCGAGGTGTTCCAGTGCGGGATGGGGATCATCCCGTTCGCGCCGAAATTCCGGGCCGTGACATTGGTAATCCACCCAGAGCTGGCCTGCACTTGGATGCCACCTGTCTTCAGACCATTGACGTAGGCGGGATTGGCGGCCGTGTTGTTGGTCACCCAGGTACGCCAGTTTCCATCCAGGATCAGGTCCCGCACCTCGCACCGGTCCAAGGTGGCCAACTGAAGCAGCCATTGACCCCAGCCCGGGCCGGTGAACAGGTTGGTCGGCGTGGCGCCGTTGTTGGCGGTGGGAACCTTCCAGCGGAGGGTCGGCTTCTGAGTGGGATCATAGGCAATCAGGGTCAATCGGCGGGTGTTGGTCACGCCCGCGCTGTTGAGGTCCAACTGGTCAATCTCGTAGAGCCCGCTGTCGGTGGTGGTCAGGAAGACCAACTCGACCCGATTGGAATCGCTGCCCGGGGCGGGATTCTGGACGATGATGTTCCGCACGGTGGCAGTGACGTACGGGATGGGGTTGTTCGGGGAGTTACTGGTGGGCGTGCCGGCATAGCCAGTGCCCGGCTCGGCCAGGTAATAGACGCCCGCCTTGGCCGAAAGGGCGAAACAACAGGCGATAACGCAGACTAGGCGCGCGGTGGAGGCGCGCGGTGGAGGCGCGCGGTGGAGGCTCGCGGCGCCTCAGTGGAACTCGGGATTCTCATAAGCTATCGCCTTAACCTCTTACGCCCAAAAGCTTCCTCCCGGCTACACCTTTCTTGGCAAAAGCTTTGCCGAAATTGGCCCTCGCCCGACCGGGAAATGACGCGACGCGAGGCGGAAAACAACCACCGTCCCCCCCGCGTCCTCGTCGCCGCTGGCTCCGGGCGCTCGACGCCTGCCGTCGCATGGCCCAAGCTTCGCGCAGTGGGCGTCCGTTGCCTGACATCCTGTTTTAATCCTCGCTCCGGCCTGGCTGCGGTTTCCGGCGTGGCGCTCGCGTTGGCGTTTCCCCTGCCCGGATGGGCCGGACTCGCCTGGGTCGCCCCCGCCCTCGCGCTTGCCGCCACCGCCGGACTTTCCGGCGGACGCGCCTGGCGACTGGGCTGGGTGACGGGCTTCGCGTTCGCGCTCGTGGCGCTCCGGTGGTTGCTCCACATCCCCTTCCCCGCTGGCGCGGTCGCGGGCTGGCTGGCCCTGAGCGCCTACGTGGCGCTGTTCATCGCGAGTTGGGTCTGGGTGATGAACCGGCTGCTCACCCGGTTCCTCGACCGGTCGGAGAAAGAAGCCCCTCGCAACGGAGCAGCCTCGTCCGAGGACACGGCCGCACGGGGGCCCCGTGAGGGAGCTTGCATCGCCGACGTTCCCTCTGCTGCATACGCTAGGAACCTCGACGTCGAGAGGCCGACGGCAACCGCCGACCACTCCTTGGATCCGGTTCTTCAATTCGGCGCCGCCGAACCACTGGCGGCTGATTCGGGCGGTCGCGAAGCGCCAGCGGCTTCGTCCCCGCGGTCCTGGCCGGAGCGGTTCGCGCGCCTTGGCTGGCCTCAAAGGGCCCTCTGGTCGGCCTTGGCGGGCGCGGCCTGGGTTGCGATGGAAACCGCCCAGGGTCGCCTGCTTTCGGGGTTTCCCTGGAACTTCCTCGGCGTTTCCCAGTACGCGCTGACGCCGCTGATTCAGGTGGCGGAGGTGACGGGCGTGTACGGGGTGTCGTTCCTGGTGGCGTGGATGTCCGCCGCGCTGTTCTGCGCGGGATCGAGGTTGGTCGCCCGGCTGACGGGCGATCGCGCCCTGGGCGTCTTTCCGGGTCCGTCGCGGCCGCCAGCTCCCGCCCTGCGGCCGCGGCCCGGCCTGCTGGTGTCGTTCCGCCTGGCGTTGTTCACCGATCTGGCCCTGCCCCTGACCACGCTGCTGCTTGTCACCCTCGCCGGCGGACTCAAGCTGGTCCGGCCCGCGCCGTCGTCGGCCGAGCTCCGCCTGGCGCTGATTCAGCCCAGCATCCCGCAGCGGCTGATCTTCGACCCCGACGAGGCGGACACCCGCTTTCAGCGCCTGATGGAACTCAGCCGGCTGGCCGCGGCGACCGCTCCCGATCTGCTGGTCTGGCCCGAGGCCTCGCTGCCGGATTTTTCGGAAGCGAACTACCGCGCGCTCACCGAATTGGTGGAACGCCATCGCTTGTGGATGATCTTCGGCGCGGATGAGGCCGTGCCGCGCGAATCCGCCGAAACCGTGCCGGGCTTCGACTTCTACAACTCCGCGTTTTTGATCGCGCCGGACGGGCGGTTGGTGGCGAGCTACCGCAAGCGGCGGCTGGTCATCTTCGGCGAGTACGTGCCGCTGGCCGACTGGCTGCCGTTCACCACGCACCTCACGCCCATTCAGGGCAGTTTCTCCCGGGGCACGGCGCCGGAAACCTTCCGGGTGGGCGACCGGCCGGTGAGGATCGCGCCGTTGATTTGTTTCGAGGACGTCTTTCCCCACGGCGCACGGGAACACGTCGGAGCGGACACCGACCTGCTGCTGAACCTGACCAACAACGGCTGGTTTGGCGAAAGCGCCGCGCAGTGGCAGCACGCCGTGGCCGCCGTCTTTCGCGCAGTGGAGAGCGGCGTGCCGCTGGTCCGTTGCACGAACAATGGCCTGACCTGCTGGATAGACGAGCGGGGGCGCGTGCGGGAATTCGGGCTCGGTGACCCGGCTGACATTTACGGGCCGGGGTTCACCGTCTATCGGCTCCCGTTGCGGCCGGCGGGTCAAGCCGGGCCAACGACCTTCTACCGCCAGCACGGCGACGTGTTCGGGTGGACCTGCGTCCTGCTCACCGTGGCGGCTCTCGCCCTTTACCGTCGGCGCCACCGGCTCCCGCCTCCGGCCAAGCGCCACGCTGCGGGTTGAGGCCGGGCGGTGGCGCGCCTGGGGATTCGGGCAACGCAAAAAGCCGGCCGGAGGACTTCCCTTCGACTGCCGGTCGACCTGTCACCCGTGCGCGGGCAGTTTTTTTTCCATTCCGCGCGGCGGCCCGAGGATGATGCTCGCTAGTACGGCCTGACGAACGGTGGTCCGGTCGCGGAGCAATTCCCGCAGGCGCGCGGCGGTTTCGGTCGGAGGCCTGAGATCCAGCCGCCTGGCCTCCTTGGGACGGGCGCTGGCCACTTGCTGCACCGCGGTCTGGAGCCGCACCTCCGCCACTTCGGGCAACTGACTTCCCCGCAGGAATGCCGCCGCCGATTCCTCCAAGCGCCCCGGTCCACCGAGAGGACCCGCCTGCGTTTCCGCCAGGGTAACCACGACCGGTCGTGGCGGAGTGGGCACAGGCGCAGTACGGATCGGCGGTGGTGCGTCAACGGCGGGCGCCGACCGCGGTGCCAACGGCGGAGGCGGCGGCGGCACGGGCCGCGGTTGGTCGCCTTCGAGCAGCCGCCGCAATTCCTCCTGCCAATCCAACGGCTTGGCCGCCGGGCGCGCGGGTGGGGCTCCGTCCAGATCCTCGTCGTCAAACAACGGCTGGCGAACTGGTCCGGGACGACCCGGTTCCAGTTCGCCACGGGCCTCGGCCTGCTTGCGCTCCTGGCGCTGCTTGAGCCAGTTCGACAGCGCGGAGATCAGCACGATCGCCGCAAAGACCAGAATGCTCTCGAGCGAGGCGAAGATGGGCGACAGGCTTGCGCTCACGTCAGGGAGTCTTGGGCTTGGATTCGTTGCTGGTGCCCGGCGCGCCGCCACCGATGGCATCCCGCATGAGCGTGTCCGCCTGGATGTTCTTCATCCGGTAGTAATCCATGATGCCGAGATTCCCACTGCGAAACGCCTCGGCCATGGCCTGCGGCACCAGCGCTTCAGCCTCCACCACCCGCGCGCGCATCTCCGCGACGCGCGCGGTCATTTCCTGTTCGGCGGCCACCGCGGCCGCGCGGCGGATTTCCGCCTGCGCCTGAGCGATCAGTTTATTGGCCTCTGCCTGCTCGGCCTGAAGTTTGGCGCCGACGTTTTCGCCCACGTCCACGTCCGCGATGTCAATGGAGAGGATTTCGAACGCTGTGTTCGAGTCGAGCGCCTTGTCGAGCACGGTCTTGGAGATGCGGTCCGGGTTCTCAAGCACGTCCTTGTAGCTGTTTGCCGAACCGATGGTGCTGACGATGCCCTCGCCGACGCGGGCCACGATCGTCTCCTCGGTCGCGCCGCCCACGAAACGATCGAGGTTGGTGCGCACCGTCACCCGGGCGCGCACTTTGACGGCGATGCCGTCCTTGGCCACGGCGTCAATCGTCGTCTTTCCCGAAGCCGGATTGGGGCAATCAATCACCCGCGGATTCACCGAGGTTTTCACCGCGTCCAGCACGGTCTTGCCGGTGCCCTTGGTGGCAAGGTCAATCGCGCAGGCCCGATCGAAATTGAGGTGGATGCTGGCCTTCTGCGCGGCGATCAGGGCTCGGACCACCATCTGGACGTCACCGCCCGCGAGGTAGTGAACGTTCAACTGGTCCACGCTGAGCGCGAGACCCGATTTGCGGGCGTTGATGTAGTTGTCCACCACCAAGCCCACGGGCACGCCCCGGAGCCGCATCGCAGCCAGCTCAATCAGCCCCACATACGCGCCCGAGACCCAGGCCCGGATGAAGATGCCGAAGAAATTGAACAGCAGGATGAGGAAGACCAAGCCCACCAGGCCCACCATGGCCCAGAGGATCATGCCGAACGGGATCTGGCCGAACTGACTGGTTGCAGCGATCATAGTTGTGTTTTCGAGTTGGAACTGAGTTGCGAGATTCAGACGGCCCGGACGACGACACGCAAGCCTTCAACGGCCACCACTTTCACGGTTGCGCCCTTTTCGATCAGCGTTCCATCCGTCACCACGTCCACCCGCTTGCCGTCAATCTCCGCGATGCCGGAGGGCCGCAGGATGGTCAATGCCGTCCCGGTGCGATGCAGCAGTTCCGGACGCTCCACATCGAGGCCGCCGATGGCCTGCCGCGAGACAAACGCCTGGCCCAGCCGGCTGTGCGGGAAAAACCGAATCCAAAGGACCCCGAGGGCGACCAACCCGGCGGTGACGCCGAGCAGGACACGGTTGCCAACCGTCGGGCCGTGATCCACATAAGCGATCACTACGCCTGCGACGAGACAACCGAAGCCGATGATGCCCGCGATCATGCCGGGCAACACGGTCTCGAGCAGCATGAGCACGGTGCCCACCACCAGCAGGATGATGACCGTCTCCATTGGAACGAAGGTTACGCGGTTGGTATCTGACCGCAAGCCGGGAAGCGGACGGGCAAAACATTTCACACCGAGACCGACCAGCACCCGACCGCCACGCGCCGGAGTCAGGAACCCGTGGCTTTCAGGAAAAACCCGCGTTGTCTTTCGGAAATCGGCATCCCCAGGCGCTCCATCACCTGGAGCATGTCCTCCCAAACTCTCCGTTTCTCGAGCAACGCCTGATTGCGCAGCAGGTAGGCCGGATGATACGTGGGCATGACCGGGACCCCGCGGAAATTCAACCATGTGCCGCGCAACCGGGTAATCCCGTCGCATTTGCCGAACAGGCCCTCGACGGCCGTGGCGCCCAAGGCAACGATGACCTTCGGTTGGATGATGCGGATCTGCCCGAGCAGGTAGGGCAAACAGGTGGTCATCTCCACCGGAGTGGGTTTGCGATTGCCGGCGGTCTGCCCCGGCGTATCGGGGCGGCATTTCAAGATGTTGGCGATGTACACCCGATCCCGGTCCAGGCCCATCGTCTGAATGATCTTGGTCAGCAGTTGACCCGCCTTGCCCACGAACGGCTCGCCCTGGACGTCTTCGTCCGCCCCGGGCGCTTCGCCAACGAACAAGAGCGGGGAGTGAACGGTCCCGGCGCCGAACACCACATTCCGGCGACTCCTGGCCAGATGGACGCACTTCACACAGGGCAACACTTGAGCCCGCAACGCGGCCATCGCGGCTTCCTTTTCCGCTGCGCTGAGCGGGGAGCCAACCAGGACGTCATCCGCGGTTCCGGTCGGCTCCTGCGGCCGCGGGGCTGGAGGCGCCACGCCCACTGGGTGTGGCTTGTCGGCCAGCCCGCTGGCCGGCGTGGGCTGTGACACTGCGGGCACCCTCCGTGAAGAAGCAGCCCGTGGCGCCGAACTCTCCAAGGCGGCCAGGGCCTCTGACGACACCGAGATAAAGCGGTGACCCTGGTCACGCAGGATTTCGAGGTGATGAATCGTTGCGTCAAGGAGTTCGCGGTAAGCGGACGACATGGCCCCAGCGTAAAACCCCGGCACCGCGACGCACGGAAAAACCCCGCTAGTCACCGGGAACATCACCGGACGGAGCCCTGCCGCTTCAATCCATGGCCACGCCGGCAGAGCCCACCTAAAAAGAAGAGACCGGGCCGAAGCCCGGTCTCCGTGATTCCGTCAGGCTGATCTCAGCCCCGACCTACTTGCGAATGCGCCCAAACAGCGCCGGTTGGTCTGGCGTGAACGTGTACGGACTGCTCGCCCCGGTCACGTCCTGCCACGGCCCCGTCACCGTCGGCGCCGCCTGCAACGTCCCACCGCCCGTCCATTCGACGGTGATGGTCCCGTTGGCGCTCCGCGTGATGCTCGTGAACTGCGGCACCGCCTCGTCCGCCGCCGGTACCAGGAGCATGAAGTCCCAGTCCCCGTTGCTCGTGTTGTACCGCAGCGTCGTCGTCCCGCCCAGGTCCAGCGCCAGCGGTGTGGTGTCTTCGGCCGCCGCCTTCAACGGCAGCAGCCCGTTGTTCCCCCAGCCGCCCGGCGCCGGCCCGCTGAACACCCCCAGGGGCGTTTCCGTGCCGCCCGCCATCTTCGAGAGCGTGCCCCCGATGGTCGCCCCCGTGTCGCCATGCGACACCGCCGCATAGACGTTGTATTTCCCAGCCGGAATGTCGCGCGTGTAGTTGTACCACTGCCCGCCGCCAATCCACCCCAGCTTGTAGTTCACCACCACTTCGCCCACGCCCCGCGTCCGGTCGCCCGTGCGGTCCATGGACACCCGCGGATTCACTCCGTGCCGGTACAACGGCGAGGAGCCCGAATCGTCCCGGCTGTAGTCGGTGCCCGCCACCGCCGTCAGGCCTGCGTACGCGCCGCCCAAGTACGGCATCTGGCTGGCCTCCGGCCGACTCTGCCCGCCGCCCGTGTCGAAGTCTTCCGCCTCAATGAAGAAGGTCGGCGTCTTCATCGCCCCGGTGGTCCGGAACGACCAGCTTACCGTGCGATCCCCATACGTGATCGCCGCGGTGTGCAGCCCGTCCGCCCACGGTGTCGCCGGCTGGTACTCGACGAGCAGATCGCCGTCCGGCCGCGTGACCGTCGGCGTCACCGCCACGCCGTCCACCGTCATGCTCACCGCCACCGCGCTCAGGTCCGCCGCGCCCTTGGCCACGTGCAGCATCACTTTCGCGTCGCTGCCCGCCCGGGCCTGGCTCCCCGCCGAGGTCCGATCCCGTCCCGGCGCAAACGCCTTCACGTACGGCGCCCCGGCGTGACCGATCGGATACCGGTACGCCTTGATGTGCCCCGGCGTTCCCAAGTCATTGATCAGGATCGCGTTCGAGCGCGCCGCCAGGCTGTACCCGGTCTGCGGATCCCGCCCACGTGAGCTCCACTCGACGTTCGCCCCGCCGCCGCCCTCGTACCACAACAGCCGGAACGGATACAGCCCCGCCTGCTGGATGACGAAGGAGAACGTCGTGCCGTCGCCGAAACCGCCGCCGTTGCCGCGACCGCCGCTGAACTCACCCACCACCAGCGGCAGCGTGCCCCATTCGGCCGGGTTGCCGATCATGGCGATGAACCCGTCGTCGCTGTTCACGTTCATCGTGATCAGTCCCGCCGGCAGTTGCAGCACCGTCAGGAACTCGCACGAAAAGCTATCCGTGCCGTTGTCCCCGTAGCCCGTCGAGGGCGGGAACCCGCTGCCCACCGTATGAATGCCCGGAATGCCCGGGATGTTCACGTCCGGCAGGAACGGCTCGTTGGCTGACGTGAAATATCCGGAGCTGGCCGGATCGCCTGGCGAACCCGAGTTGTTCTGGTTGTAGTTGACCACGCCCGTCTCGACGTACCGGTTGCCCAGCCCCGTGAACTGGCTCAGGTCCGCCGTGTTCGGCAGCCCCAGCAGGCCGTTGATCTGCGTCTCGGCCGCGTAGGTGTCGTTGGCCCGGTCGCCGTAGTCCTGATACTGCGCGTTCTGCACGGTCTTCACCAGGAAGCCGACGTTCGCCGTGTTGACCGCGCCCGCCGGCAGCGCCAGTGACGGCGGCACCGCCACGCCCGTCACGGAGAAGGTGGTCACCCCATCGTAGGTCTGCCCGCCCGCCGTGAACTGCACCTTCAACTCGTGGTTGCCCACCGGCAACGGCGCCGCCGGCACGTACTGCACCGTGGTGGTTGTCCCCGACTTGCTCGGCGTCGCCGGCACCGCCGCCCCGTTGAGCAGCATCCGGATCGAGGCCTGATCCACCGCCGTGTCTCCGTCCTCAATCTTCGCGATCAGCGACATCGTGGACAGGTACGGATTGCCCGAGGTCCGGAACGGATGCGTGAAGCTCACCACCGCCGGCCCACGACCCGTCCGCGACCGGTACGCCTTGATCGAGTCCGCCGCCGCCGAGTTGAGCAACTGCCGCGTCGTGGCCGTCGGCAACACCTGCCGGCCCGACCACTCGAGGTTGGCCCCGCCGCCCCCTTCGAACCACACCGTGCGCATCGGGTAGTAGCCCGCCTGCGGCACGTACACGGTGCTCACAGTGTCTGCCGCGCCGCGGCCCAGGTCCGCCTGGCCCACGATCGTCGCCGCCAGCACGTCACCCACCCCGCCATAGGCGGTGGTGCGGAATCCGTCGTCGCTGTTGAAGATCAACTCGTACACGCCCGCCTCCGGGAAGTGCAGGTACGTGGTGATCTCCGCCGCAATGTTGTCCGTGTAGTACGACCCGTCGTCGCTGAACTCCGTCGCGCTGGGGATGCCTGGGATCAGAGCGTCCGGCGATCCGTTGCTCTCCTGGAACGCGCCGTTCGGTTCCGGATCAAACGTGAACGCGCCGTTCTGGCTGTAGTTGATCACGTCGTTCTCGGCATACACCCCGCCGGTGAATCCGGTCAGGTCCGCCACGTTCGCCCCGCGCAGCCCCTGCAGTTGCTGCTCCGCCCGGGCCACCGTGTTCTCCTGGCCGCGCGCGGCGGTCTGATGAACCTTCACGTTGAAGCCCCGCTGGCTGGTGTTCACTCCGCTCACCGCCCACTCCGGTGGCAGCGTGGCGTACGCCGGGACCGTGAAAGTCCGCGTCGCCGTGACGGGTGTTCCCCGGGTGTCCCGCACGCTGATGCCCACCTGGTGCGTCGAGCCGGGGACCAGCGGCTGCGCGATGTTCCAGTAGGAAATCGTGGAATTGATGCCGTCCTTCACTTTGCGGGTCGGCGTCACCGGCGCGCCGTCGAAGGTCAGCTCCACCGTGTTGAGGTCGGCGATCGCCTGTCCCGAATCAATCAGGCCCACGTCAAACCCGACCGGCGTACCCGTGGCGTTGCCGATGATGACCTCGTTGGCGGGCACGGTCGTGATGGTCAGGTTGTCAATGTGGTTGTTCTGATTCGCCCCGCCCGTGCGACCCGCCAGCAGGATGCGCCCCGGACTCGGCGCGTACGCAATGGGCACATTGTTCAACAGCGTGGCCCCCTTGTACTCCACCGTCAGCGTCCCGTCGTCCTTGAGTTGGACCTTGAGCTTCTGCCAGCAGAGCCCCTTGTAGTCGCCCCCCGACGCCTCGTCGTAGGGGCCGGTTTGCAAGCTCGTCACGTCGTCGCAAGCACCGTTACGGGTCGGCATCGCATGGCGCAGCACGGTCTGATTATCCACGCGCACGATGATGCCCTCGATGTCCGCCTCGCCGCTGGGATAAGTGTTGCCCGACCATGTGTCGAAGCAGATTGAAAGCCCCGTGGTGGTGCCGCCTTCGGGCGCGCCCGGGATGGCGAACCCGCTGGTGTCGCTGGAGCCCGGATTGTTTTGCAGCCAGATCACCGCCGGGTCGTTGGCCCGGGCGTAGTTGATGCTGAAACCGTCGGCGGGACGGCCTGCGTTCCCCGTGGCATTGCCCGCGCGGATGTCGCATTCGAAGGTAAAGGCCTTCACCACCAACCCCGCGTCGAAGTCCGGGAACAGCATCTGGGTGTACTGACTGTTGGACGAGCGGGTGATGGCGAGATAACCGCCGGGGTTGCCGCCCTCGCCCCGACCGTCGCCGTTGCGGTCTTCGTAGAGTTCGAGCACGTCACCGGTCACCGGATCCGTCCAGGAGACGTTGCTCCCGATCACGAAGTTCGGGTCGTTGGCCGGATCGGTGGTGAAGTCGTACGTGGCCGAGCCCGCGAGGGCCGACGCACACGTGGCGACCAAGGCACCGAGTCCAGCGAACGACCGTGAATGTTTTGTTCGCATAGGTGTTTAACTGAGTTTCTACCGACTTTGGTTCTGGCCAGAACCGCGACGCTTACGCTGGCGCGTCACCAGGATGATGCTTGCAACCAGACCGGTCGCCCTCGCCCAGAACGGACACCGAGCGATCCGCTTGGATAATCCGGTACCATTCGGAAGGAGGGTGTTGCCGAAAACCGACTGCGGGCTTCATCCAGAAAAGTTTCGCGCGTTATCGTGCGCCCCGCTTGGAGATTCGAGGGGAGTTGGTGAAATGCTTGCGAAAATCCTTCGCCAGCCGGTCGGACGACGGTCAACCTGGGTCACCGCTCGGTGGACAATGAGACTCCGGGGAGAGTGATTCTCCAAGAAGACGCCGGCCATTCCCGGTCAGGTCAATCGGGCCGGGCAGTCCGCGCGGCCCGGCAGCGACGTTCAAGCACCGTGCCGGCGAAAGCCCCGCGGAGTGGTGCCAAACGCCCGCTTGAACTGGGCGACCAGATGGCTCTGATCGTAAAAGCCGGTTTGTGCGGCGATTTCGGCGATGGTCTCGTTTCCCGCCAGCAGCAACTCGCGCGCGCGTTCCAGCCGGCACTGCAGCACGTACTGGTGGGGGGAAACACCCGTGCTGCGCTTGAACATGCGGGCAAAATGAAACCGACTGAGTCCCGCCTCGCGCGCGAGGTCGTCGAGGGAGACGTCCCCAGCGAGGTTGGCCTGGATGTAATCGAGCGCGCGACGCAACTGCGCCCGAGCCAGTCCGGTCCCGGGCTTGAGGTCGGGAGAAGGCGAATTGACGGCGAAACGGCTCAACAGGTGCGCTGACAACGCATGTATGAGCGCGGCCGCGTAACCAGCCCCGGCCCGGTAACCGCCCACCGCGTCGTCAAAGAGGGATGACACGATCGAGCTGAGCAAAGGATCATCGAGGGGCAGCGCCGCTTCCCATTCGATGCGGCCCGGGTCTGAAACCACCTCGTGCGCCACCCGGCGCACCGCCCTGGGGCTGATCGCGACGGCCACAAACTCACCCATATCCTGGGTACGGACGAAATGCGGCAGCATGGCGGGAATGAAAACCGCCTGCCCGGGTCGTAACAGCACATGGCGCGAAAAACCCGCCAGTCCCCATTCAATGCTGATCGGCCGCCCCTGAATCACGGCCACCAAGTGCGACGGGTTGGCAAGGCCCGGATTCTCGTAAAAGCCACCGGCGCAATGTTGTTCGATCAGAATGTCCGTCCAAGGACCTCCGGCACTGGAGAAAGTTGGCGGTGCGGCGATAGCCGGCCGGCTCCGGCCCGTGGCCATTTCGATCAGCACGTGCCGCTGACCGGCCGGTCCAGCGCCACCAGTAACCGGGGCCGGCGAAGGCTCGGTCCCTGACGCGCTCGTTTCTGCTGTCAGCAGCTCGGACGTTCGAAGCTCCATAGGTCAAACTCTCGTGATACCAAACCTCGCCATCCAGTCATCTCCTGCGCTCGATTGCAGGCGGATTGACCGCAGGTGAACGATGCGGGGGCGGCACCCAGCAACCGGCTGGATGCCCCCCCGCGACCGCCAGGCCGATGCGTGTCCCGATTTCGGCTGACGGCCGCCCCCATCCGCCACGCTCACCCGCAGAGGCGCAGCGGCCGGGAGTCGCCGGGTTGGCGAACCGCGCCAGCCCCACGCGACTGCGTCCCGCGCAAAGCTTGCGCGGGGATTTCACGGCTCCGGTGCATGAGCAGCCCGCGTTTTTCCACAGGAACCCGGCACCGAGAGCAGGCGCAATCGCGGTTCTCAACAGGAGAAAGCGGGAACTGGCGGCAATTTCCGCCAAATTGAACCGATCATTTCTGAGGAACCCTCGCTGGAGAGCGTCGCGGGAGAAGGGGGCAAAAAATCCGAGGGGAGACCGCGCAGGGACGCGATCTCCCCTCTACAACCGCTTTCCCGCGTGGCCCCTGTGGAGACCGGCACCCAGCGAACCTTGGATCCGCTCCGGGTACCACGCGGTCCTACCATTCAAGTCAGGCGTAATCCGCCGGACGAATCCGCCAATAATGGGCCTCGGAATGGTCAGACGTCGGGTGGCGGTATCACGGGGCCATGACCAATCGCGGTGGAACCTGTTGGCAATCAGGCTCTCCGCGTAACTTTGGCTTTCTGGCTGCTGTCTATGGCGGGGTGAGTGATGTGACGCGGATTCTCCAGGCCCTGCCCGAAGAAGGCGCTCGCGCCGCGGAGGAATTGCTCCCGCTGGTGTACGCCGAGTTGCGCCAACTCGCGACCGGCGCGCTGAAGCGGGAATCCAAGGCTTTCACGCTGCAGCCCACGGCGCTGGTTCACGAAGCCTGGCTGCGACTCATCCACGCGCATCCCGGGCGCTTCCAAAACCGGCAGCATTTCTTCGCCGTCGCCGCGCAAGCCATGCGGCGGGTCCTGGTGGACGCGGCACGACGAAAACAAACGGCGAAACGTGGCGCCGCGGCGGAACAGGTGGAGTTGCAGGAGGGCGATCTCATCCTGGCGGCACCTGCGGACGAGATCCTCGCGGTGGACGAAGCGGTGGAACTCCTCGGCCGACAGGACCCGCAGGCCGCCGAACTGGTCAAGCTACGGTATTTCGTGGGGCTCTCGATGGAGGAGTGCGCCGTAGCGCTTGGACAATCCGTTCGCTCGGCTGAGCGCCTCTGGACTTACGCCAAAGCCTGGCTCCGGCGACACCTCCAGGCGGAACGGAGGCACCCGGGGGCGCGGAATGGCCATGCCCCCGGCCCGGCCCAGGAATCTCCCCCTTCCCCGTCGGCAACCGGCGGCCTCCCATGAGCCCCGCCACTCCAAATGTCGAATCTGCGAGCGAACGCGAGGTGTTTCTGGCAGCCCTCGAACTCGATGATCTGAAGGCTCGCGCCGATTACCTCAACCGTCTCGGAACCTCCGATCCCGCTCTCCGCGACTCTGTGGCATCACTCCTCGCCCATCACGATCGAGACGAATTCCTCGAATCACCCGCCCTGCGCACTGCTCGCGCCAGCGGGTCCGCGGCCGAAACCGCAAACCGGCCGGACTCCGTGTTGGCGGAGCAACCGGGCGATCAGTTGGGCCCCTACCGCCTGCTGCAGGAAATTGGCGAAGGCGGTGGCGGAGTGGTGTATCTGGCCGAGCAACAGTCGCCCTTGCGAAGGCAGGTGGCGCTCAAGGTTCTTCGGCCCGGCACCGACACCCGGTCGGTCATCGC
This sequence comes from uncultured Verrucomicrobiae bacterium, assembly GCA_937976685.1. Taxonomy (GTDB): domain Bacteria; phylum Verrucomicrobiota; class Verrucomicrobiia; order Limisphaerales; family J093; genus JADJWF01. The sequence continues at coordinate 11,744 of CALJWR010000038.1, read as the reverse complement.
GCGTTTTGAACAGGAACGCCAGGCGCTCGCGCTGATGGATCATCCGAATATCGCGAGGGTCTTTGATGCCGGTACCACGGCAGCCGGCCGGCCGTTCTTCGTGATGGAACTGGTGCGCGGCATCAAAATCACGGAGTTCGCCGATGCCGAAAACTTGACCCCACGCGAACGAATCGAGTTGTTGATCCCGGTCTGCCACGCCGTTCAACACGCGCATCAAAAGGGAGTCATCCATCGCGATATCAAGCCGTCCAACATCCTCGTGACGCTGCACGACGGCGTGGCCATACCCAAGGTCATTGACTTCGGGATCGCGAAAGCCGTCGGCTCACCGCTCACGGACAAGACGCTGTTCACCGACTTCCGCATCTTCTTGGGAACGCCTGCTTACACGAGTCCCGAGCAGGCGGACCTCAACAGCGTGGACGTGGACACGCGCACCGACATCTACAGCCTCGGGGTGCTCCTCTACGAATTGCTCACCGGCACGACCCCGTTTGATCCCCGCCAACTGGCGGCGTCAGGGTTTGACGAACTCCGCCGGACGATCCGCGAAACCGAACCCGACCGGCCGTCAACCCGTCTGCGCGCCCTCCCGAATGCCACGGTCTCCACCGCCGCCCAGCGTCGCCAGACCGAACCCGCCCGGCTGATCGGTCTGATGCGGGGTGATCTGGACTGGATCGTGATGAAATGCCTGGAGAAGGACCGCAACCGCCGTTACGACAGCGCGGCGGCGCTGGCGGCCGAGCTCCAGCGCTACCTGGATAACGAACCGGTGCTCGCCCGGCCCCCGAGTCGCGCCTATCGGTTCGGCCGATTCGTCCGCCGGCATCGCGGCGCTTTCGTCGGCGGCGTCGCCGTGGCCCTCGCGATGATGGCAGGAATACTCGCGAGTTCCTGGCAGGCCTACCGGGCGAAGCAGGCCGAGCAGGAACAAGCACGGCTCCGGGTCCTTGCGGAACAGGCCCGAGCTGCGGAGGCCGAACTGCGAACGGCGGCCCAAGCTCAAGAGCTTTCCGCCCGGCGGCGCGCCTACGCCGCGGACATAAATCTGCTGCAGCAGGCCCTCGACGTCAGAAATTTCGGTCGCGCGCGCCGGTTGCTCGACTCCCAGCGGCCGCTGCCCGGGCAGGAAGACGTGCGTGGCTGGGAGTGGCGTTACCTGTGGCAGCTATGCCGCAGCGAGGCCGAGTTCACACTTTGCCAGCGTTCGAAGGAAGTTCACTCGCTGGCCGCGTCGGCCGATGGCCGGTTCCTCACTGCCGCCGAAACGGATGGCGGCGTTTCGATTTGGGATTTGGCCCAGCGCCGACCGGTGCTGGACCAGCAAACGGGGACAGGACGGACACTGATCACCAGTTCCCCAACGGCGGCGGTGTTCGCCTTCACCGAAAGCGATTACGGTGGTCCGGCCGGCCCGGCCGGCCGGATCCGCGTCTGGGACACCCACGGCCAGCGCTTCCTGGCGGACGTGCGATTGCAGGCCCCGTGTCTCAGTCTCCGCTTTTCTCCCGACGGCGCGGACCTGGTGACGCTGACTGCGGATGGAGTGATCGCGCGCCATCCGATTACCGGCGGCAACGCCCGCGGCATCGCCCGAATACCCCTCCGGCCCGGCGACGGGAGGACTGCCACCCTGTCCCCCGACCTCCGCCTCGCGGCCTACAACCGGGACGGCAACCGCATCGCCGTGGCGGACGCCGCCACCGGGCTGGAACTCTGGAACGCCGAAGCCACCCGGGAGCGCCTGACCGCCGTGACCTTCACGCCGGACGGCAGCCGGCTGGCAACTGGCGCCGGGTTCACGGAGGCCGACATTCGCCTCTGGGACGTGGCCGCCGGACTCGAAGTGGCGCGGCTCGAAGGCCACCGCAACTGGATTGGAGCCCTGGCGTTCTCTCCCGACGGAGCCACGCTGGCGTCAGCCAGTGCGGACCAGACGATCGCACTGTGGGATGTCGCCGGCGCGGCGCAACCGTCGGCGAGCGATGTCGTTCACGGCCTGACCCCGGTCCTGCAGCCGAAGCGGGTTCTGCGGGGACATCAACTGGAAGTGTGGAGCCTCTCGTGGCTGAACAACGGGCGACGCCTCGCGAGTGGGGCCAAGGACGGTACCGTCCTGATTTGGGATCTCACCCAGCCGGCTGGTAACCGACCCAGTATGGTGGTGCCGGGCGCATTCATGGCTTGGGCATTCGATGGCGACCGACCCGCTCTGCTTACTCTCGATCGCAACGGAACCGTTGCGCGATGGTCCGGCGAGGAACTGCAGCACTCCACCATTCTCGTGGAAGGTGTGCCGAATCTTTTCTTCCCGCGCTTATCGGGATCGGGGCGGTACCTTGCGGGCGGCACCCGCGAAGGCGCGATTCGAATTTGGTCGCTCCCACACGGCGACGCGTTACCGGAGCTGAAACATTCTGATGGCCCCGTGGCACCGATCGCGTTTTTGCCGCAATCCGATCGCCTTTTAACCCAGCGATGGATGCAACCCGAGTTCCATGTCTGGGACGTCGCAACCGGCCAGCGACTGCAAACGTGGCGCATCACGACATCGCCCGGTCCTTTTGTGGGTCGTGCCGTAGCCGTCACGGAAGCCTGGCTCGCCCTGCTCAACGAGGACGGAACCGGCCACCTGCTGAATCTCAAAACGGGTCGCGTCACTGAGTTGCGCCTTGCACTCAAACAACTGGTCGCGGCCGCGCTTTCGCCCAACGGCAGTCTCCTGGCGGCGGTCAGTCGCTTCGGAGTCGGTGGCCTATGGGAGATTCCATCCGGAACTCGCGCGGCCACCTATTCCGGAGTCCTGCAGGCCATGGTTTCCGCGACCTTCTCGCCGACCGGACAACGACTGGCCATCGGCAGCGACGGGGCCGAGGCGATCACCCTTTGGGACCTCGCCGGCCATCAGGAGTTGCTGACCTTGGCTGGCGACGGCGCCGGCTTTGCCGCCTGCGCCTTCTCTTCCGACGGGTCGCTGCTGGCTGCCGGCAATCGTGACGGCCGGCTCCACGTCTGGCGGGCGCCGACCTGGGCGGAGATCCGCCGGGTTGAGTCTGCCGCGGCGCGCTGACGCGCCGGACGAGCATTCGGTAGCGCTCCCGCTGGCCACCCGGCAGCGGCCCGGGTTTTGACTTCACACCCACCGTCGGTCAGCATCGTGCCGTGAACGTGATTCGCCATACGGAGGAAGACTTCAAAGCCCGATGGGAGCAGGTCGCCGCCTCGTCCAGCTTGTTCGACGCCGAGATCGAGCGGCGGACCCGCGACATCATTGAAGCGGTGGAAGCGCGCGGCGACGCTGCCTTGATCGAATTCACCACGCGATTCGATGGGGCGCGGTTGCAAGCACGCCATTTGGCCGTCACCCGGCGCGAAATCGAGACCGCAAAAAAGGCGGCCAGCCCGGAATTGCGCCGCACGCTGAAGTTCGCCGCGACCAACATCGAGCGCTTCAGCCGGCAGTCGTTGCGACGCCCCTGGGAGGCGCGCAACGCCCAAGGCGCGCGGGTCGGCGAGAAGTTTGATCCGTTCCAGCGCGTGGGCATCTACATCCCTGGCGGCACGGCGCCACTGGTGTCCACGGCGTTGATGACAGTGGTGCTGGCGCGGGTGGCCGGCTGCCCCGAGATCGTGGTCTGCACGCCGTGCGGGAAAACGGGAGCGGTAAATCCGGCTTTGCTGCTGGCGGCGGACCTGGCCGGGGCCACGGAGGTGTATCGCGTCGGGGGCGCCCAGGCCGTGGCCGCTCTGGCCCTGGGCACCGCGACGATCCGGCCCGTGCAGAAAATATTCGGCCCCGGCAACGCCTACGTGGTGTCTGCCAAGCGTCTGCTTTTCGGCCGGGTGGCGATTGACCTGCTTCCCGGCCCGAGCGAAGTGCTGGTGCTGGCCGATGACTCGGCCAACCCGCGGTTCGTCGCCGCCGACCTGCTGGCCCAAGCCGAGCACGGTTCCGGTCACGAGCGCGTCTGGTTGATCACGCCCTCGGCGCGGTTGCTTGGGGCAGTGCAGCGAGAGATTGCCCGGCAACTACCGACGCTCACCCGCCGGGAGTACATCGAGCGCGCCCTCGGCCGGTCGGGCTGGTTGATTCACGTGAAGTCGCTGGCCGATGGCGTGGCGTTGGCCAACCGGATCGCGCCGGAGCACTGCGAGATTCACACCCGGAACCCGCGGCAGGTGGCCCGGCGGATCGTTACCGCCGGCGCGATCTTTCTCGGGCCCTGGTCGCCGACCGTCCTAGGGGACTACGTGGCCGGGCCGAGTCACACCCTGCCCACGGGCGGCGCGGGACGCAGCTTCGCCGGCCTGACCGTGGATCAGTTCCAACGGCGCACCAGCATCGTAGAGTACGAACGGCCGGCGCTGGCAAAGTCTCTCGCCGCGGTGGCCGGGTTCGCTGGGTTGGAAGGGCTGGATGCGCACGGACGGTCGGCGGCGATCCGGTTGGAACGCGACCATTGACGATGGCGAAAGCGAGAAGGGTCGTCGGCTGCCACGGCGAGCATGAAAAAACGAACCCACAACTTGATTCGCCCGTTGGTCCGGCGGCTACACGCTTACGTGCCCGGCGAACAGCCCAAGGTTCGGGGCCTGATCAAACTCAACACGAACGAGAACCCCTACCCTCCGTCCCCGGAAGTGCTGGCGGCGGTGAGGGCGGCAACGGACGCGCGCCTGCGGCTGTACCCGAACCCGACCTCGGACCTGCTGCGGGAGAAGCTGGCGCGGCTGCACGGGTGCGCGGTCGAGAACATCGTGGTCGGCAACGGGTCGGACGACCTGCTGGCGCTGGCGACACGGGCCTTCGTCGAACCTGAGGGATTTGAAAGGACGCCGCACTCGGAGGCTGGCACGAAGTCCATTGTCCAGTACTTCACTCCCAGCTACTCGCTGTACCCGGTCTTGGCCGACATTCACGGCGCCGTGAAACGAGCCGTGCCGCTCCGCACTGATTTTTCATTGCCGACGCCAGAGGAGCTGAAGACGAGCAAGACCTGGACGCCGCGGGCGGCCCTGACGTTTGTCACCACGCCGAACGCACCCTCGGGTAGGGGCTATGCGACGGCTGAACTGGAGGCGCTGTGCCGGGCACACCGCGGCGTCGTGGTGTTGGACGAGGCTTACGTGGATTTCGCGCGCGAGAACGCGATGGCCCTGGCCTTGCGTCACCCGCACGTCCTGGTGTCCCGCACCTTCTCGAAGGCGTATTCCCTGTGTTTCCAGCGGGTGGGCTACATGGTAGGACACACGGACCTCATCGCCGCGCTCCACAAGGTCAAGGACAGCTACAACGTGAACGGACTTGGCCAGGTGGCAGCCGTGGCCACCCTCGGCAATCTACCCTATTACCGGACCAATTTTCGCCGCGTGATTCGCACCCGGGAGGCGCTGACGGCGGCGCTGGCGTCGCTGGGCTTCAAGGTGTTCCCCAGCCAGACCAATTTTCTGTTCGTCCGACCGCCCCGTTTCAGCGCCGAGCGTTGGCTGGCTGCGCTGCGCGAGCGGCGCATTCTAGTGCGGTGGTTTGCGGCCGCGGGGTTGCGGGAATTTCTGCGGATTACGGTGGGCACCGAGGCGGAGGCCGAGGCGCTGGTGCGGGCCGCCAAACGCATCCTCGCAGAGCGCCCGCCAACGATCACGTCGGCCGCGAGAACGCGCCCGCGGTGAGACTCACAACCGCGGCGGGAGTTCGCCCGTGACTGCCTAATTTTTCCTTCCTTCGAGAACCGGCAGCCGTTATCTCTCCCGCCGACACACGTCAGCAGACAAATTCGAACGAAGAAAGAACAACGCTATGCCTACTCCCGTCTATCACGCATCCATTGAGGGCGCCCAACATGGTGCCAAATCCCTCGCGGACTTCCTCGCGTACGCCAAACGGTCGGGCGCTTCCGGTGCCCAGCCGTCCAACTACATGTTGCAGGCGGCCAACGGCTTCAAGAGCGCCTCCGAGATCAAGGACACCTTCGCGAAGGCGGGCCTCAGCCTCGATGGCATTTCCTGTCACTGTCCCCTGTGGGTTCACACCACCGCTTGGACGGGCAGCCCGAGCATCCGGCCGTTCATCCCGGCAGACGTGGCGAAGCAGTCGCCGGACAAGATTGAAGCGTGGGCGGAAGACTACCTGATCCGCCTGTTTGACCTCGCGGCGGAACTCGGGGTGAAAATCCTCCCGACCTTCTGGGGCGTCGCCTTCGGTTGGGAAGTGGCCAGCGGGTATCCTTGGGGTTTCTGGGCCGGTGGCGACTTCGACCTGATCAAGGAAGGCCAGGAGCGCTTCGTGAAGAAAACCGCGAAAATCCGCAAAGAGGCCAATGCGCGCGGCATCGTCCTGTGCCACGAAATCCACCCGGGTACGGGCGCGATGTGCGCCGACGACTTCAACATGCTGGTCAAGATCTGCGACGGCGACAAATGCCTTGGCGTGAACGCCGACCCCAGCCACTGCTGGGAGGGCGAAAGCTGGGAAACCCGCTTCCTCAAGGTGGGCCCGCGGGTGTGTGCCGCGCATATCAAGAACTTTGTCATTCGCCCCGGCATGCCGCTGCGCATGATGAACGGCAACTGGCCCGAGAGGGCGATGCAGTTTGTGGACCTGCCGTCAGGTGACATCAACATGCAACGTTACGCGGAGTTGCTGATCCAGATCGGATACCCGGCCCGCTACAAGCAGGCCATGGGCACCGCGACCGCACCGCTGGTGGTGGAAGCAGAGAGCGCCCACAAGGACCTCGATTGGACCAGCGCCAACGGCATCGCCTATGTGCGCGACCACCTCACGTGGCCGGCCGCCGCCGGATCGTTTGAAGACGGCATGGGCGCCTGAACCGAAAGCTTGCCTTCGTGATCGGGGCGTCCCTCCGGCGCCCCGATTTTCATTCCCACCCCGAATCTCCAGATCATGACTTCGATGAACTCCCTCCCCCTGAGACTCACCTTGGCCACCACCGCCCTGTTTACCGCCACCGCCTTGGCCGATGACCTCGACCCGCGCAACTGGATCGGCCACGACCGTACGCGGCCGCTGCCGCCGGTTGTGGATCCGGGGTTCACCAGTACCCAGGACAAGGCAGGCAAAGCGCCCTCGGACGCGATTGTGCTGTTCGACGGTTCGGACCTCTCACAGTGGGTGGCCATGAACGGCGAGCCCACGAAATGGATCGTGAAAGACGGCGCGATGGAGTGCGTGCCCGGCAGCGGCTACATCCGCACGCTCCGCTGCTTCGGAGACGCGCAGGTGCATGTGGAATTTGCCGCCCCGGCCAAGCCCGAGGGCAACAGCCAGGGCCGCGGCAACAGCGGCTTTTTCTTCGGCCTGACGCGCTACGAGATTCAGATTCTCGACAGCTACGACAACCCCACCTACGCCGACGGCTCCTGTGCCTCGATCTACAACCAGTACCCGCCGCTGGTGAACGCCTCCCGCCCGCCCGGCCAGTGGCAAAGCTATGACATCATCTGGACCGCGCCCCGCTTCGAGCCCGATGGCCGCTTGCGCTCGCCCGCCCGGGTCACCCTCTTCCACAACGGGGTGCTGGTGCAGAACAACGTCGAGTTGATGGGGGACACCGGTTGGGTCACGCGCGGGCCCTACCGCACCCACTCGGAGAAACTTCCCATCTCGATTCAAGACCACGGCAATCCCGTCCGCTTCCGAAACATCTGGGCGCGCGAACTCGGCAAGCCCGGTCGGCCGGAGTTCTTCCTCGCCGACAAGGTGCTCGACGGCTACGTCGGGAAGTACGAGGTCAACAAGGATTGGATCGTGGATGTCAGCCGGCGCGGCGGAAATCTGTTTTTCCAGTGGGCGGGCGAGGACTTCCTCATGTTTGCCACGTCCCACAACCGTTTCTTCGCCAAGACCACGGACGTGCAGGTCGAGTTCAAGCGCGAGGGCAACGAAGACGCCGCCTACTTTTCCGTGGGAGAAGACGGCGGCATGCGCGCCCGCAAGCTCCGGTAACCGCGCTTTGAGTCCAACACGCTGCGCCGCCCCAGGCCGGTGGGAGCTGCTCCCCCGCGGCGGCGCAGCGCAGCGCTGTGTGCCGTAGAGCGGACTGGCAGGACGCCAGCGGCCTTGTTTGACCGGTGGGCGGCTTCGGGTAGTTTTGTCCTTTGACCACGGTGGTGGACCGGGGGCACCCCCACGGCCGCTTTTCCAACGTGCAAAACTCTCATCCGCATCAGGCATCGAATCACCGGCTGATGACGCCGGTATTGGGTTGGCGCACTGCGGTGGTGGGTGGATTTACCCTCATCGAACTGCTGGTGGTGATCGCCATCATCGCCATTCTTGCCGGCCTGCTGCTGCCCTCCCTGTCGGGTGCCAAGGCGCGGGCGCGTCAGGTCCAGTGTCTGAACAACCTCAAGCAAATCGGCGTGGCCACGCTGTTGTACGCGCAAGACAATCGCGGCTTGGTGCAGATTAACGCCCCGCTGACCCCCGGCGCCACCTGGGCCAGCCTGCTCAGTACCAACCAGAACCTCGGCCCGCCGTTCTTGTTCCTCTGCCCGAGCTATCCGCCACCGCGCTTCACCAACTGGTTCCGCACCTACGGCGTGCGGCTCGATCCGCCCACGAACTCCGTCAAAGGCCCGATGAACGAGTTTCTCCAGACCGAGGGCATCACCGAGCCGGTGGACTACCTCCATGTCGCGGACACGACCAGCCGCGGGCGGCTGGGCATCGGCGCACAGCAATTCTACTTCTTCCGCGCGGCGAACGAGAACGAAGTCCATGCCCGCCACAGCCGCCAGGCCAACGGCTGGTTTCTGGACGGCCACGTCGAGACGGCCAATCGCCCGCGCCTGCAACGCATCGGGATCGAGCCCTTGATCGGTGCCGACACGATTCCGGGTTATTTCGGTGGCGGTTGAGGCGCAGGCGGGGCCGAAGCGTGGAATCATGCGAAATCCGGCGAAGACGTTGCTCGGCGCGCTGGCGGTTCTGGTCGTGACGGCGGTCATCTGGCGTCAGTACCGGACGCCGGAACGAGTGGCGTTTTCCGAGGCTGTCCGCGAACGCGTGGTGGCGCTGCGCGTTTTGGCCGAATACCTGTCTTCCCGCGATGCGGGCGGCAAGGTCCTCGTGGTTGCCAATCCCTTCGCCCGCCAGCCGGGTCAAGGGACGGACGTGTACGCGTTCGAAGACGCCGCATTGCGCGGTCTGCGCCAGGGCTTGAAAGGAACGTGGCAACTTGTCGGCCTCGCGCACCCCGAACTCCTGCCGGCCGCCGCGAAGGATCCGACTTCGATTCCGCTTCCTCCGGAACTGACCACGCCGCTCAGTTTCATGACCACGGCCGGCGCCTGGGACGCGCTGCTCCGCGCCCACCCGGTCACGGACGTGTGGGTCAGCCTCATCGGCCTGCCCGTGAAGGCCACCGCGATGGCATTCTGGCGGGAGGAACGCCCCCGCCTTGCTTTGCTGCTGCCGGACTTTCGGGTCTTGGGCGGCGCCCGGGCGGTTCAAGACGCCTTTGCGTCCGGGAAGATCGTCGCGGCGGTCCTCAATCGCCCGGGGGCGGGCGTGGCACCGTCGGCGCGCGCCCAGAAAGACCGCGACATCTTCGACCACCGTTTTCTGCTCGTAACCCGGACCAACATCGCGGCCGTGGTTTCTGCGTGGCCGGAATTGTTCTGAGCGGTTACTGACCGGCGACGAGGCGCACGCGGAAGAATGAAGTACCCGGACAGCACGCGGGCACCGTCCAAGCCCGCTCGGTCAGCAAGGGACTCACCGGCGTGAAGCCGTCAGGCTCAAGCGAGCTCGCGCGCTCCACGACGTATTGGTGGGCCGGCCGCGACTCGCCCGCGACCACATCGAAGAGTTCAGCCTGGGGCCCGTGCCAGCGAAGCTCGAAACCACCGTTCCCGTCCGGTCGCGCGCTGACAATCTTGGGAGCCGGGCGGAATCCGATCACACCCCGAACCGGCAGAAAGATTCCCAGCGAGGGCGTCCAAGTCTGGCTGTTCCATTCGCGGAACTCGTAGTCGCCCGTGGCCCAACTGGTCCGCACTCGGACGCGTTCCGTTCCGGCGTCGTCCACGTAGTACCCATAAATCAGCATCCCGTGGATTTCGGGATTCGCCCGCGGCATCTCTCCCTCCGGCCGCGAGAATTGGTTCCAATTCTGCAGGAACACGAGCAGCGGATAGCCCGCGTCAATCTCCGCCCTGACGTCCGTGAAAGAGAAGCCCGCGCCCGGCGTGGTCACCTTCGGGTTGAAGTCGCTCAACTGCGAAAAAACTTCCGCCTCGTAGCCGCAATGGGCCGCCCAGTCCCGCAGGCCGGACTGCAGGTCAATCGCCGGCAGTCCGGCCTCCGAGCCGGGTCGGAAATTCGTCCGGCGCGCTCCCGAGGCGTCCCAATAGTTGAACACGTACCCGTCAATGTTGCCGTCGCATTCGCCGGCCAGGTTCGTCCATTTGCGCTGGTTGAGGCCGATGAAATCGCCGATGCAGTCCGGCGCGTGCTCGGGCCGGCCCGCCACCTGATAAGGATCGGGAGCGGCACTGTCGTACGCGACGTAGTAGTCCTCGTAGTGGCCCGGCATTCCCGATGCTCGTCCGTCGCGTCCTGCCTTTGACTCCCAAAGCGCAAAGATGCCGCGATTGATTCCCGCGCTGTTCAGTGGCGCAACGCCCCCGGCCGTGGGGCCCTGATAGAAATCCGGAAATCCGTGCCGGTCCCAAAAGCCGATCAGGTTGCCACACGCCGTACCGAAACACCCGGAGTGCCACGCGTAGTCCGGCACGCCCGTCAGATAGACATGCTCCTCGGCCCCCAACCCTCCGGCCGCCACCAGCGCGGCCGCCACCAGTTTCAGCCCGCGCGATTCACGTCCCTTTGGCATCGTCACGAAATGAACTTGGTTCAGCTTTCCACCCGCGTCCATTGTAAAGCACCCCGCCTCAGCCACCGACCGGAAAGCCCATTTCCTGGACGTAGCTTTCGTGAAACCACGGATCGTCGTTCAAGGACACGTGCTTTGTCCGCGACAAGACATCGCGGTAACCGAGGTCGCCGTCCTCCGCGGCAAACAACGCCAGCTTGGCACCCAGCAGCGCAGTATTCCCCGCCGGGACAACGCGCTCCGGGCCGAAGGGCAGCAGACCGATGCGCCGCGCACTTTGGCGGTTGATGTAGTTGCCGAAGGCGCCCGCCAGGTGGATGCGAGTCAAATCCGCCTCCGTGGCACCCCACTGTTTCAGGAGCAGCCGCAGCCCCGCACTGATGGCGCCTTTTGCCAACTGGAGTTCGCGAATGTCGGCGCCAGACAATTTGACGCCGTCGGCAAGCGGAAGCGATTGCGCGCCCGTCGCCAGCCGTCCATCGGGCCGGACGAGGTTTAACTCCAAGGCGCCCGCCACGGCATCCACCAGCCCGCTCCCGCAAATTCCCCGCGCGGTACCGCCGCCCAGCACTTGACACCGCAACTGCCCGTCCTCGACCGACACGGCGGAAATCGCGCCTGTTGCTGCCCGCATCCCCATCGAAATACGCGCTCCCTCGAAGGCGGGGCCCGCGGCCGTGGAGGCGCAAAGCATCCGGTCGTGATTGCCGACTACCATTTCGCCGTTGGTTCCCAGGTCCACCAAGGCGACCAGCTTTTCGCTCCGATGAATTCCGGTTGCCAGGATGCCGGCCAGAATGTCACTGCCCACAAACCCGCCCAGACACGGCAGGAAACAAACCCTTGTTTCCTCCGCCAGCGGCCAGCCCAGCTCGCCCG
>CALJWR010000037.1 GCA_937976685.1 uncultured Verrucomicrobiae bacterium | reverse complement strand
GGCCGATTTCGAGAAGCCAGAAAAAAAGCTGCTGCTGGCGACCGACGCCGCGTCCGAAGGACTGAACCTCCAGCGGTTCTGCCGCCGCGTTTACCATTTCGAGCTGAGCTGGAATCCCAACCGTATGGAGCAGCGCAATGGGCGCGTGAATCGCCACGGACAGACCCGGAATCCCATCATCCGCTACCTGTTCTACCCCGATTCGCCGGAAGACAATGTCCTCGACCGCCTCGTGAAACGCATCGCCCAGATGCAGTCCGACAAGGTTTCTACGCCGGACATCCTGGGCATCCTGGCTGGCCAGCGCATCGAGGAGGCGTTGACGGAACTGGACGCCGAAGGCGACACCACGGCGGCAGCCGGCAGAATTTTCAGCAGGCTCGACCTGCGCGAGGTTGCCCCTCTGCTGATGAGTGGCAGGCCGGGCTACGGCGCGAAGATTGATCCCAATAGCCTGTCTGCCGACCGGGTGATGCAGGATGACGAGTCGTTCGAGCGGTTCATGCTTGCGCGGCTTCGCTCGCACCTGAAGCCTGCTCAGATTCCCGGCACGTTTTCGCTGCGGACGCCGCGAGAGTTCCAAGGCCCGCAGGGCGCGGAGTCGTACCCGTGCCTGACATTTCGTCGAACCGTGGCCATCCAGTATCCGGCGCGGGATGTCGAGTTCGTCACACGGCTGCACCCGCTCTTTCAGGCGATGGCGCAGGATGCCCACCGCCAGTTGACCGCGCCCCGCGATCCCAACGCTTCCTCGGCCCGCCTGGCGGTACGCCGACACCCGTTCGCGGACGAAGGCCCTTATGCCGTGTTCACCTACCTTCGGGAGGACGACCACGACCACGGGCAATTCCTCGCCGTCGCCATTGATGTCTCTGGCAAAACGCTCCCGCAGGACCAGGTTATCCCTGCCCTCGACACCACCCTCCCGCCAGGAGAAGTGCCCTGGGCAGAAGTCGAGAACGTGTTTGGCGAGCGATTCAAGCAGTTGCAGGCGGCGGCAGGCGAGGCCGCGATGAAATTGCTGGAAGAAAAGGCGGCAGAGGAAACGCGCACCCGCCAGGAATTTGCCGCCGTGCTTCGCGAAGACGCGGAGCGATACCGCGCCGACCGCCTGGCGGAGATCGACCTGGAGGAGAAACAGGCACAGGCCGTCGAGGATCAACAGAGCCAGCAGTTGCTGTTCGATCGGCGCGAGGTTTACGGGTTCAAAGCTAAGCGGGCGTCGGTGGACACCTTCCACAAGCGCCGCATCGAGGAGATCGCCAGGTTCGAGCAAGGCGTGAAACCGGGGACACCGCAGCCGCTGGGGGTGGTGTTCGTTTTTCCAGCAGTGCAAGACGACCAGCGGGAGAAGGCAGAAGACAGAAAACAGAAGGAGGGAAGCGGTGAAACCGGCACAGACGTTTCAGGAATTGATTGTCTGGCAGAAGGCGCATCAATTCGTCCTGGAAGTGTATCGGTTGACGAAATCGTTTCCCGCCGAGGAACGCTACGGGCTGACCTCGCAACTCCGGCGTGCGGCGGTGTCCATCCCGGCAAACATCGCCGAGGGTTTCAAAAAACGCGGTGTGGCCGACAAGGGCCGCTTCATGAACACGGCGCAAGGCTCGTTGGAGGAATGCCGTTACTACCTCATCCTCGCCCAGGACCTTCAATATGCCGACACCATCACCTTGCAGGCTCAACTCGACGAGGTCGCACGCCTGCTGAGCACGTATGCCTCGAAGATTCTGTCTTCCGTCTCCTGACTTCTGTCTTCTACCTCCTGTCTTCTTCCCGATGCTCAACTCCATCCGCAACATCCGGGGCTTCTTCTCCGACTACTGGCTTGGCTCGATCCTGAGCGCCAAGAAAGGGTTTGGCTCGAAGCTGACCAAGGCGCAGGCCGAGAAGACGCTCTGGCGGCTGACGCAGCTCAGGAATCGGATCGAGGGCTTCGAGAATCCCGACCTTACGCGCTTCCGCGAACAATTTGCCCGGCCACTGCTCGGTCAGGTGCTCGGATTCAACGTCGAGGAAAATCCTGAAGATACCCATGTCCGCCTGCTGACGCGGCAGCCGGAGGAAGCTGCACAGGGTGCGGCCACTGCTCCGATTGCCGCCCTCTACTTATGCCCCGACGACGATGAGGTCGAAAACAGGCACACTCGAGGGACGCTGGAGCGTTTCCTGGCCGACCAGGGCCTGAGTTACGGGTTCATCATCACCCCAAGCCTGCTGCGCTTGATCCGGCGCTTGGGCGATGGCCCGAAGGGGGCGTCTTTCGACTTCTCCATCGCCAGCGCGGTCGAAACCGAGGACATTGACTCCCTCATCGCCGCCTACCGGGTGCTGCACGCGGAGAACTTCGTGGCGGCGGATGGCTCGCCCAGACCCATCGAGTTGCTGGAAGCCGAGTCGCGGAAACACAGTGCGCGGGTGTCGGAGGACTTGAAGGCGGCGGTCTTCAGCGCCGCTGAAATCCTGATCCGTGGATTCCTCGAAGACATCCAGGCCCGCCCCGAAGCCTTCGATCCCAAGCCCACGCTCGGCCAACTTCGCGATACCGCCCTGCAAACCCTCTATCGGCTGTTGTTCATCCTGTATGCCGAAGCCCGAGACGAACGGTTGCAGCGGCATCGGCTGTACCAGAAGTCCTACTCGCTGGAGCAACTGACGGATCGGCTCTTGCGCGTGCCCGAGGAGGAACTGCCCGGCAACCGCTTTGGCACTTGGCAGGCGCTCCAGGCGCTGTTCCGCATTTACGACGAGGGTCTGCCGCCGACGCCCGATCTGGAAAACATCCCGCCTCGGGGCGGGCGGCTGTTCAGCGAGAAAACGCCCGAAGGCCAGCTCATCGCCAAGCTGAAGCTTTCCGACCGCGTGGCCGGAAAGCTCGTGATGACCCTGGCCACGACCAAGCCCCGGCGCGGCGTGGGACGCGAACGGGTGTCCTACCGTGAACTGGAGATCGAGCAGCTTGGTTCGGTCTATGAGGGCCTGCTCGAATACGAGCCGCGCACCGCCGACCAGACGATGATCGAGGTCGTCGTCCAGGGCCGCGATTTCGTGCTCACCCCAGCGGAACTGAAGCGGCTGTGCGAGCAGAAACAACTCGTGCTCAAGGGCGATGCCGCGCTCGTGGCGGACACCGACGCCGCCCATCTCCACCCCGATAACGTCGAGGTGGACGAAGACGCCGCCGACGCCGAGGAAGAAGACGGAGACGACGAGAATGGTGAAGACAGCGAGGGCGAGGAGGAGGAAGACAAGGGTGTCAAGAAGGGCGCGGCTGCCCGCCTGATCCGGCGGCTGGAAAAGGACGAGTTCTACTTCGTTCCCGGCTCGGCCCGCAAATCCAGCGGGTCGTTCTACACGCGGGAGGAAATCGTTCAGTATCTCGTGCGGAAGGCGCTGGAGGGGTTGGTCGAGGACAAGTCGGCGGCGGAGATCGAATCGCTGCGGGTCATTGACCTGGCCTGCGGCTCGGCGCATTTCCTGGTGGGCGCGGCTCGGTACATGGGACGCAAGCTCCTCGACGCCTACCACCGCGAGTTCAATGACGATCCTCCGCCCGAGTTCCACCCCGACCGTCCGCTCACGCCGGAAGTCCGCCAACGCTGGCAGAGCGAAGGCGAAGCCTAGTGCAAACGCCGGATCGTGGAGCGCTGCCTGTTCGGCGTGGACTTGAACCCGACCGCCGTGCAGCTCGCCCAGGTTGCGCTCTGGATCGAGTCGCTGGCCGGGGATCGTCCGCTGAGCTTCTTCGCTCATCACATTCGCCCTGGAAACTCGCTCCTCGGTACCTGGCTGGAACGGCTGCGTCAGCCGCCCCATCCGGCACTCGACGACAAGAAGGGCAGGAATCAGGGCGGGCTGTTCGAAATTCAGTTCCAGCGCCTGATCCGCGAGGCGCTGGATGAACGTTTGCTCATTGACAAGCCCCTGCCGCCCGACATCCGCAAAGACACGCCCCAGGAATACGAATACAAGGCCGACCGGTTGAAGCGGTCAAACGACCTCCTGGCCCAGGCGCGGCTGCTGTTTGACCTGCGGAACGCGGCGGCGTTCGTGCCCGCGATTTGGAGCGATTGGGCCACGCTGCTCTCGACCGGCGATGTCGCGGCCTACGCCACAAAACAGAAATGGTGGGCCAGGTTCGAGGAAGTGCGCCAGCGCGAGCGGTTCTTTCACTGGGAACTGGAGTTCCCCGAAGTCTTTTTCGGCGAACGGCGCGGCTTCGACGTGGTGCTCGGCAATCCGCCGTGGGAGAAGGTCAAGCCCGACCGGAAGGAGTTCTACGGGCGCGCCGACGTGCTGATCCGCGCCTTCGTGGGCGGCGAGCTGGATGCCCGCATCCGCGAGCTGCACACGCTGCATCCCGGCCTGGAAACCGAGTTCGCGAATTACAGCGACCGGGTCAAGACCACCGCCGCCTGCCTCAAGCGGGGAGATTTCAAGTTTGTGGATTGGGAAATCAATGGCCGCAGCACGGGCGGCGACCCGGACCTGTTCAAGTTCTTCATCGAGCGCGCCCATCAAGTCCTGCGGCCCGGTGGACGGCTGGGCTACCTCGTCCCCAGCGCGCTTTACAACAACGAAGGCTGCACCGGTCTGCGCCATCTGCTGCTCGAACAGAGCCGCGTCCGCGCCTTCTACGGCTTTGAAAATCGTCTGAAACTGTTCCCGATCCATTCCAGCTACAAGTTCGTCTGCCTCGCGCTGGAAAAGGCGGCGGTCAGCGACAAAGCTGGAGTCGAGTTCCATGCCGCGTTCATGCGGCATGATTTGCAGGAACTGGATACGCCGCCTCAAGGCGTGCAGGTGCTCATCAAACGTCCCGAGCTGAAGAAATTCTCGCCCGGAACACTGGCCTTCCCCGAATTCCGCGACGAACGCGACCGGGAAATCCTGCTGCGGATGTATGGCCTGCTGCCAGGTCAAAAACCACGCCCCTTGCTCGGCGACTCCGGGGCTGGAACGTGGGAGGCATCCTACTCACGCGAGTTCGACATGACCAACGACCGCGACCTGTGGACGCGACCGGATGGGAAGCTGTGGACGCCCAAGGAGGTCTGTGGGCTGGACTGGCCTGCCTGCGCCGAGCGGAGCGCGGCAGGCAGGCCTGCCCGCCGCGATATTCCCTTTGCCGAGGTGCGGGCCGCGATGAAGGCCAAAGGCTTCTGGCCGCTTTACGAAGGCAAACACATCGAGCAATTCCTGGTCGGCATCAAACCGGTCGAGCGTTGGCTCAA
>CALJWR010000036.1 GCA_937976685.1 uncultured Verrucomicrobiae bacterium | reverse complement strand
GGACGGGCAGAGCGCGGGTCCGCGCCTACGGCGCCCGCCTCGTGTGCGCTCCGACCGTGCGTCAATTAACGCCGCCCGGGAGCGTTCTTCAACCGATTCCTCCCGGCCCGGTCAGATCGGGTAGCGGCACCCGGCTGCTCCGGAGCTTTTCCGCCTGGTAAATTGTCTCAAGCCGCCGGCGATCTTCTTCCATCGTGCCGCTGATCAGGAGGTAGTCGAAGTCAGGCGCCTTGGTCAGCTCCGACCTTGCGACCGCCAGACGGCGCTGGATCGTTTCCGGCGAATCCGTCGCCCGGCCGGTCAGCCGCCGCGCCAGTTCTTCCAGCGAGGGCGTGGTGAGAAACACGGTTACCAGGGCTGCTCGGAGCAGCGCGTCGTCACTCGCCGCCGCCCGCACGCTGGCAGCCCCCTGCACATCAATGTTCAGCAGCACGTCCTGACCCGCTTCAAGCCTCCGCCGCACCTCGGCGCGCAGCGTCCCGTACCGGTGTCCATACACCTCGGCATGTTCGAGGAACTCGCCTTGCCGCACCCGGCGCTCGAATTCCGCTGGTGAGAGAAAGTAGTAGTCGCGCCCTTCTTCTTCGCCGGACCGCGGGGGCCGGGTGGTACACGTGATCGCCCGGGCCAACGCCGGCTGCGCCGCCAGCAAGCCCTGGCAGACAGTGGTCTTGCCCGCACCTGACGGGGCGGACACCAGCAGCAGCACGGGCAGCGGCGCACGCGGCGGGGAGGCGTTCATTCCACGTTTTGCACCTGCTCGCGAAACTTCTCCACCTCGGCCTTGAGAGCCACGACGGCCCGCGAAAGCTCGGCGTCATTGGCCTTGGCTCCGATGGTGTTAATCTCGCGATTGATCTCTTGCGACAGGAAATCAAGCGTGCGACCGACCGGTTCGGTGGCGGTTATCATCTGGTCAAACTGCTGGAAGTGGCTTTCCAGCCGCGTCAGCTCCTCCGAAATGTCCGATCGCTCGGCGAAGAAGGCCACTTCCTTGAGCAGGCGCTCGTCATCCGGGCGCAGCCCCTCCACTCCCGCCGCTCGGATCCGCTCCCGCAACTGCTCGCGGTAACGCGCACTCACCGCCGGTGCCCGGCGACGGACTCCTTTCACCAGCCGACGCATCACGCCCACGCGATATTGTAGGTCGCGGGCGAGATGCCGGCCCTCGCGCTCGCGCATCCGCACCAGCGCGTCCAGCGCGTGCTGCAGCGCGGTTTCGACCGCCGGCCACCAAGTCTCAGCGGCGGCTTCCGGCACCACCGTCTCAACCACCCCCGGCAGCCGCAGCAATCCTTCCAGCGTCAGGGTGTTGGGCAACTGGAGCGACCGGGCCAGGGCCGCCGCCTCCCGGGCATAGGCACGGGCCACGACCGGGTTGAGACGCGCGCGCGTGGCCGCCGCCCGCTCGGACTGGTGAAGCGTGACGCGGACATTCAACCGCCCGCGCGCGATCCGCTGGTTGAGCAGGTCGCGGATTTGCGCCTCCAGGGGATCCAGTTCGCGATCGAGGCTCAGCGCGATCTCGGTCTGCTTGCGGTTCACCGAGCTGATTTCAACGGTGACCTTGCAACCGCGCAGGGACGCCTCGCCGCGGCCGTGGCCGGTCATGGACTTCATGCGGGGCCAGTTTGCCGGCGGCCGCCCCCCTTGTCGAACGCGGACTGGGCGGCGATTTTGCCAATCCGTCACTTGTCGCTCATCGGGGCGCCATCTATCCTTCGCCACGCTTCGGAGAAAATGGAGTCCAGCACGCAAGGGCCGCGCGCCATGAATTACTGGTCCAGTCACCGCCCGGTTTGGCATTTGAGGGCAGCCTTCACCCTCATCGAACTCCTGGTGGTCATCGCCATCATTGCCATTCTGGCCGGGATGCTCCTCCCCGCGCTGTCGAAGGCCAAGGCCAAGGCCAAGACCATCCAATGCCTGAACAATCTCCGCCAGTGGGGCTTGGGGCTGCAGGTCTATGCCTCGGACAACAACGATGCGATCCCGCGCGACGGCACCGACAACGGCGGCCAGTACGGCGTGGACACCGGGGCCACCGTGGGGCCGGGCAGCCCGAATGATCCCTTCGCGTGGTTCAACGCTCTGCCTCCGGCCGTGGGCGAAAGGAGCTTTTCGAATTACTGGAACGGTGTGACGAGTGACTACCAGCGCAACCTCCCGTTCCCCGGCGGAATCGGGAAGTTCTGGCACTGCCCCTCCGCCAAGGCCGCGTCCGGTGACAAGTTTCTCAAGGGCGGTTCGTTTGGGTTCTTCAGCTACGTGATGAACCTCGACCTCAAACGCATCGGCCCCCAGATTTCCGACCGGCTGGACTACCCGCAGATGCCCCGGCTCGCCACACTGCAAAACCCTGCTGCCGTCGTGCTGCTGGCCGACGCCGTGTTCAGCCCCACGCTGGAGCGCTACCTCGCCGGCGAAACCAGCGCCGACCGTAACGGTATCTTCCCCGCAGCGCGCTCCGAACGCTTCACCCGCCGCCACAACGACACCGGCGGCAACCTCGTGTTCGTGGACGGCCATGCCGCCTTTTTCCGGCGCGCCTACATCACCAACGGCACGGGCGCCGCGCGGGAGAAGTTCAATCCCGATGTCATCTGGAATCCCCATCGCGAATAGAACCAACCAACCCTGCCCATGAATACTCGCCTGTTCTCCGCCGCACTGTCAGTGTGCGGCCTTTGCCTCGCCGCCCATGCCACGGTGCTGCTCGATGATTCGTTTTCGTACCCCGACGGTCCCTTGATTACGGTATCGAGCGGAAAGTGGATCAACCATAGCGGTACCGCCGAACAGGTGGACGTGGCCGGCGGCATGGTGAACCTCACGGAAAAGGAGAGTGAGGATGTCAGCGCCCTGCTCGCAGGCGGTCCCTACCCGGCCAACAGCCCGGTCGTGCTGTACGCGGCGATGAAGGTGCGGTTCAGCGCGCTGCCCTCCGGAGCTGGCGGCTACTTTGCGCACTTCAAGGATACGGGAACGCTTTTCAAGGCCCGGGTGTTTGCCACTACAACGGACGCGCCGGCGGGCCAGTTTCGACTCGGCATCTCTAGCGCCGCCAGCACGCCGACGATCCTCGAAAGAAATCTTGTTCTGGGCACTTGGTACACTCTGGTGATTCGCTACGATATTCAAATGACGGCCGCCACCCTCTGGGTGGACCCCGCGGCGGAAACCGACGCCGGCGTCAACGCGAGCGACAACGCGACCAGCTCAACCGTCACGGCTTTCGCCCTGCGCCAGTCGCTGAGTTCAGGCGCCGGTATGGGTGAGCTCACGGTGGACGACGTGCGGGTGGCGACCACGTTCGCGGAGCTGTTTCAAACGGCGGAAGGCCCACCGGTCATCTCGGGACAGCCGACCAGCACGACCGCGGGCGTCGGCGGGACCGCGACGTTCAACGTCACCGCCACCGGCACGCCACCGCTCACCTACCAATGGCAGCGGGCCCAGACCAATCTGCCCGGGGCCACGGCGGCGGCGTTCTCGATTTCGCCCGTAACGCTCGCCGACGCCGGCGAGTACCGCGTCCGGGTCAGCAACGCGTTCGGGTCGGTCACCAGCGACGTGGCCACCCTGACCGTTACGAACGTCCCGCCACCAGCGGGTCTGACCAACATCGCTTACCTGCGCACCCTCGTTGACCCGGAAAACTATCTGCCCACGGACACCAACACCTTGTTCACCGCCGAGGGCATTGTGACCACCCACGTCAATCTCACCGGTCCCAGCGCCAACGTGCTGTTCTACTTCCAAGACGACACCGCCGGCATCGCTGCCTTCTGGACGGGTGGCACCAATGTCTTCATCCCGAAGGCCGGCGACAAGGTGCGCGTGACCGCGCCGCTGGGCCACTTCAACGGGCTGCTGCAATTCGTGCCCAACCGCAATAACAACGCCCACAAGGTCGAGTTGCTCAGTCAGGGCAACCCGCTTCCCGAACCGCTGCCGCTGAACTTCAGTTGGCAGAACGACCCGTCCGTCATTGAACTGTACGAAGGCCGCTATGTGGTGGCGCAGGACGTGTACCTTGACCTGACCACCCCCACGTTCCCGGAAGGACAAACGGTCGTCCTGACCAGTGAGTTGGGCGAACAGATGAACCTGTTCTGCGACCGCCGAACGGATATTCCCGGCCAGCGGAAACCGGAGGGAGCAGTCCGCATTTACGGTGTGCTCGGCCAGTTCGACACGGCGAATCCCCGGACCGGCGGCTACCAGATCATTCCCACGCGGTTTGCGGACATCGTCAGTCCCCTGAAGGCCCCGACGGTGACGTTCACCAATGTCCTCAGCCAACTGATTCGCCCGGGAGACAGTCCCACGAACACGTTCACCGACCACGCCTTGCGAACCGGCGAGAAGCTGACGATGACCGCGGTGGTGACCGACCCGGACGGCAAACCTTTCCAAGTGCAGACTCCCACCGAAGGCCTGCCCCCGTCGGCGGGCTGGGAAGTCGTCTCGTCCACCGCCAGCGAGTGGGTCGGTCGCTTGGTGATGCAGCCCGTCTCCGGGGATGCCGGTCGGGCGGTGGAGGTCAGACTGCTGGCTTGGAACGATGCGGCGACCAACGCGCCGGTCTGGAACGTCTATGTGCCGACGGCAGCCGAGCAGCAGATCGTAATCACCGAATATCTCGCCAATCCGACGGCCACCGCAACCGCCGCGCATTTCAACCCGCTCCGCCGGGCCGAGCCGGCGCCGACGCCCAGCACCCACGACGAGTACATCGAAATCGTCAACTACTCCGGCGAAACCGTGGACCTTCAGAACTGGACGATCTACGACGCCAACTCCCCGCAGCCGCGCTTCCGGTTCTACGATCCGTTGCCATTGTCGTCGTCGAACGTGGTGGTGGCCTACGGCGGTCCCCTGAACGGCTTCGCACCTGGAATTGAAGAGGCAGCGCTACCCTCGCAGGAAGGCTCTGCCGGACTGGCCCTGAATAACGATGGCGACCGAATCATGCTCCGCAACGCCGCCGGCCACCTGATCGCGCGGGTCGTGTATTCCCAACGCCAGACCTCCGCCAACGGTTCGATGACCCGTCACCCGGACGTCAACAGCCCGTTTGTCCCGCAAACCAGCGTTTCGGCGTTGCCGGTCAGCCCCGGCCGGCAAGCCGACGGTCGGCGATGGTCCGAACCGCCGGAGGTGCCGGTGAACGTCGGCCCGATCGCCGCCACGCTGAACGCCAACGGTTCGGTGACCCTCACGTGGACCGCCCAAGCCGGCGTCACCTACACCGTTCTCAGCGCGGCCAGCGTGAACGGTCCCTTCATCCCGCTGGCGTCCGGGATCATCGGGAGCGCGTACACGGACAGCACCTTGAGCGGTGTCGCCACGAGGTTCTACCGCGTGAGCGCGCCTTAGCGCGCCGACGCTGAAGGGAGACGCCGGACGCCCGCCCGCCCGCCTCGGTTCGCCTCGCGGCGGGTACCCTTGCCGTCCGGCTGGCACTTCCCCTTGCCGGGCGCACCAAACGAAAAGGCCCGGCGAGCAGCGCCGCCGGGCCGTGGTGATTTCTCGCAAGCCACCGATCAGTTCGTTGCGCGCACGCGCAGGAACGTGCGGGCATTGACCGGCATGGTGGCCGTGTAGGTCGTCGTGCCCTCCTGGCCGGTGATATTTTCCGCCAAGACCGATGGCCAGGAACCCAAGTTCTCGGTCGAGTCAATGGCGTACAGCTTGCCCGCGACCGACTCCCACGTGATCGAGATTTGCCGCGTCTGCGCATTGTACGTGAACGCGGTGATCTTTGGCGCCGGGGTCTGGCCGACGTCGCCCGTGTCAATCAACCGGAAGTTGTCGAACCAGAGGGTGTGGCCTGATTCGCCCCACGCGCCGTTGGCGATGAACATCAAGACCGGTTTCGGATCGGACCAGTCGGCCCAATTGATCTGGTCGAGCGTGATGGAGTAGGTCCTGCGGGTGTCAAACGCGCCCGTCTGGCTCCACGGCAGCCCGTCTTGGAGCGTGTGGTAGCTGGTGTTCTGCCAGTCCGCCGTCCAATCGTCGCCCCGCGGCGGGTAGGTGGTCTCCCAACGCAGCGTGTAGCGGGCGAGTTCCGCCTTGCTGGGGCGCTCCTCCGGCGGCCGATCCAGCTTCAGCACCTCGGCCAATTTGGTGTCGGTGAAGGGGATGGTGAAGTCTGACCCCCAGCCGCCGGCCCCGGAGTAGTTGACCTGCAAGGCGTGGTTTCCGTCCGACACGCGGATGTCGTCCGTGTCCTGCTTGGTGTACTGTTCGTAGGTGGTTCGTTGCCCGCCGCCCCACCCGGTGAAGTTCGCCGCGCCGCCGGTCGGATCACTCGGATCCTCGAATGACTGGATCACGTACACCTTGGGCGTGGCACCCGGAGCGTAGGTGTCCACGAGCCGGATGTTGTCCACGTACAGATCCAGGCTCTCAAACGGGTCCGCAACCGCATCGAAATTCTGCGCGAAGATCAGTTCGAGCGGGCCTTCTTCGGGCAGCGGCGTGACGAGGTCCAGGGCGGTGGACATCGTCCGCTGGCCATTGTTGGAATCCAACTGGTCGTACACGCCGCCAAAGCCCTGGATTTGCGAATTCATCCAGTGCGTCGTGCCGGACGCCGGGAACACGACATCCCAGCGCAGGATGTA
This sequence comes from uncultured Verrucomicrobiae bacterium, assembly GCA_937976685.1. GTDB lineage: Bacteria > Verrucomicrobiota > Verrucomicrobiia > Limisphaerales > J093 > JADJWF01. Next base: position 18,858 of record CALJWR010000036.1, on the reverse strand, counting down.
GCGGGCGAGGTCGGTGGACTGGGCCGCTTCGCGGACCTTCGCCGCCGCTTCCTCGGACAAGGTGATCTTGAAGTCCGCGCTCCACCATTCCTGCCCGCTGAGAGTCACCTTCAGCGATTTTTGTCCGTGAGTGACCTTTGGATCGTCGGCATCCACCCGGCTGTACTGGCCGAGCTCGACCCCGGGCGGATCGAGCGCCGGACGGCCGCCCCAGTTCATGAGGCTGGCACTGTCAATCGAGTCCTCGAATGACTCGAGGACCACGGTGGTTTGAGCACCAAGCCTGGCGGCCGACAGCGCGCTCAGGCCAACGGCAATCAAAAGGTTCGTTATTTTCATGGCTGTTATTTTGGCTTGCATGGTTGCCCGTTAGCTATTCAAAAAACACTTCACTGTCAAGCAGCCGGCCGTGAAATCACGTGGGTCCGTCTCGTGAACGGGGCGGTTCGGCTTTCGCCGTCACGGTGCCCGAGGACTCACGCTGCCCGAATGATGTACGAGGATGTCGCGCGTTCCGACGGGCAGAGGGTGGGTGGTCTCTGCACCGCCCGGCCAACGAATCCACACGTGGTCCGCCGGCTCGGGCCCGCACAACAAGACGGTGGCACTGTTCTGCGACCAGTAACCGGATCCGGCCAGCACCGGAATGGCCGGACCTGACCGGGGACCCCAACGGCCGCGCACCACCGCGCCCACGCCATCCGGATTGCCGGGCGGGCCGGCGAGGCGCAGGCGGATACCCGGGCGCGCGCGCGTGTTGCGGAACAAGCGCGTGGCGGCGCCGTTTTGCGTCACGACCAGGTCCACGCGGCCGTCACCATCGTAGTCTGCCGCCGCGGCCCCGCGCTGTTCTCCGTACACCAACACGCCGCTTTCCGTGCCGGACACGGGGGTAAAGCCGCCGTTTCCGTCACCCCGCAACCACAAACCACGACCGGCATCGGAGCGGGTCGTCTGGGGCTGATAGGCAAAGAAGTTCTGGGCGAGGAAGACGTCCTGGACGCCGTCGCCGTCGAAGTCCGTCACGACAGCGCCGAAGGCCGGCGCCAATTGGGCTTCCAGTGGCAGCGGGCGGGCCATGAAGCGCCCGTCCCGGTTCAAAAAGACCATCGAGGCGAGCGTGTTCACGGCGAGGACCGGCGCGGTCGCCAGCCAGTCGCCGAACACCTCGCGGGCCGAGGCTTCGCCAAAGGCACGATGGGTTGGGAACTTCGCCCCGATCAGCGGAATGGCCTGGGCGAGGGAGCGGCGGTCGCGCTCCGGCACTTCGCGGCCCGTCAGCGGGTCCACGTAAGTCTCGATCACGTCCACCGTGCCGTCCTCATCAAGGTCGCCGTAGTACAGGCGGCGGGGCCGCTCGGGGCTGGCTCGGTACTTGGTGTTCAAACCCCAGTTGGTCGCGAGGAGGTCCAACCGGCCGTCGCCGTCGAAATCGCCGAGGGTCACGCCGTTCCACCAACCCAGCCACGAGTCCAGCCCCAGATCGGTGGTGACCTCTCGCAGGTGACCCCGGTCATTGTGGAAGACCCGTATGGGTCCCCAGTCGCAGGCCAGAACCAGTTCCGGCCAGCCGTCGCCGGTGAGGTCGCCGCAGACCGCTCCGCTCACGATTCCGACCCGGCTCAACGCGGCGGTGTTGGGACGGTCTTCTACCAGCCGGCCGCTCTCGTTGCGGAAGAGAACCGAGCGGCACGGGGCCGGGTAATGCCCGGCCCGCACCCGACCGCCGGCGAATACGTCCAGCGCGCCGTCGCCATCCCCGTCCGTAATCGCGATGGGCCCCACGCTCTCGCCCCAGCCGGGGATAAGCGGCGCCCGCTGCTCGGAGACGAGGTTGAATCCGGCCACGCCGCCGTCGCTGCCGCCCTCCCACTCGATCTGGCCGGCGAGCAGCCAGCGTTCGCCATTGGCGCCAACCCATCCGGCCAGTCCGGACTGGTCCACCGGGAACGGCTCGTCCACCGGACCGCCGGAGAGTTTGAAGAATTGCGATTGGCCATCCCAGTGGTACACGGCGAGCCGCCCGCCGCGACCGTCACCGATGAACAATTCTTCCGTGCCGTCGCCGTCCGCGTCGAACCACGCCAAGCCCGGCCCCAACTGGCTCATCCGCCACGGCAGCAGCGGCTGGGCTTGGAAGTCATCGAACGGCGCTTCGGTGTGAGTGTGGCGCAGGAGGCGACTGACATCCTCGAAGTACGGTTCAGCCCGGGCCGGGGCGGGTCGGGGCACGGGGGTCGCCGGCGCGGCCGCTTCAAACACCTCGTACTCGTGGTTGGGCCGGACGGACTCGATGAGGCTCCGCCGCCCGCTGGGCCAATGAACCTCCAAACGCAGCGCAGCCGAATTCGAGCCGGCCGCGAACACGCGCAGGCCCTCGTCACTCGCCAGATAGCGCCCGCCGGCGAGACGCTCCTGGGCCTGCTCGGGCACCGGACCACCGAGCAGTTTGATGCGCGCGCCCACGCCGCCGGTGTTCGGGGCGGTACCCCGGAGGCGCACGCTGACGCGGGGCGCGGCGCTTTCGTTGCGGTACACGCCCACGGCGCCGTTGAGGTTGTTGACCACCACGTCGAGGTCGCCGTCGTTGTCCAGATCCGCGAGCGCGATCCCGTGGCTCACGCCGGCCTGATCGAAGCCCCAGGCCGCACCCGTTTCCGAGAAAGTCAGGTCGCCCCGGTTGCGGAACGCGAGCTTGGGCTGGCTCATGCGGGGAAACATCAAGAGCTTCTGGGGAATCAGGGCGGTCGGCCAAGGGCCTTTGGCCTGAATGCGCGCCTCGGCATCAAGATCCTGCGTGTCAAACTGGTGGCCGCAAACCTTCAGCAGGTCTTCGTAGCCGTCCAAGTCCACATCCAGGAAGACAGCCGACCAGTTCCAGTCCGACGTGTCGAGGCCGGCGTAAAACACCACGTCGGCGTAGGTGCCGTCGCCCCGGTTCAACTGCAGCGTGGCGTGATCGTACTGGGGACGGTCGTGGAAGACGCCGATCCTGATTTCGTGCGGCTCCATGGCGGCCAGTTGCATCATGCGGCGCGCATGCTGCCGGCCCAGCATGTCGGCCACGAAGATGTCGTCCCAGCCGTCGCGGTTCACATCGGCCACGTCCACGGCCATGGAGAAAGTGGACGTGTGCCGGAACATTGACTTGGGCGCGGCGCGGAAGCGTCCGCGACCATCGTTAAGCCAGATTTTGTCCGTCGAGTGGAAGTCGGCGCAGACGTACAGGTCCGGGTGACCGTCCCCATTCAGGTCACGAAACAGCGCGCTCAGGCTCCAGTCAGCCGGTGGCCGGCGCAGGGGGCGGCCTTCTTCGTCAAGGAAGGTGCCGTCGGTCCATGAAACGGGAGCGAAACGCCCGCCGCCCTCGTTGCGGTAGAGGAAATCCGGTTCCCCATGCTCGAGCACGCGCCCCTGCGGGGTGAGTTCCAGCCGGTCTCGGTCTTCAGGCCGAATCATGCGGCGTCCCCCGACGTTGAGCATGGCGAAGCCGGTGGTGCGGATCGTGGTGGTCCGGTAGTTGGCCACGTAAAGGTCCAGATCCCCGTCGCCGTCCATGTCGGCCAGCGCGCTGGTTGTGGCGCCGCGGTCGCGGTTCAGACCGGAGTCAGTGACCTCGGTGAACCCGCCTCGGCCGTCGTTCAGGAACAACCGCGTCCCGGTCCCGACACCATTGACCAGCAAGTCGAGGTCGCCGTCGCCATCCACGTCCGCCAAGGTTGCGCCGGTGGAGTATTGCCCTTCACAGGCGACGCCGGCCCGCGCGGTGATGTTGGTGAAACGCCACTCGCCGAGGTTTTTGAACAGGACATTGCCGTTTTCCAGACCGCACAGGTAGAGGTCGCACCAGCCGTCGCCGTCCACGTCCCCGAGCACCAACCCGGAACCGTTCAGGCGGATCTGATTCTCCGCCGCTTTCGCGTCGCTGAGCACGTTGGTGAAGGAGAGGCCGGTCTGGGCGGGCGGCAGTAATGTGAAGCCGGCGCGTCCGCTCGCGGGCAACGGCAGGGAACGCGCTCGGAAACCATCCGAAGGCAGGTCGGCCCACGCCAGCCCCCCAAGAACGCACAGGCAAAGCCCGGCGAGGCGAACGCCGCGGGCCACCCCCTTCAAGGGCCGGTGCGCCCCGCTGTTGCTCGCACGGTCGTGAATAGCGGTCGGAGGGTTGGTCATCACGGAGGGCTGATGCGATTTCGCAATCAATGATCTCCTCTGGCGTCACCCGGCAGGCCCGGGGTCGCCCGGTGGTTGTGGCGGTTGTTGCGCAGGATCAGCAGCGAGGGCCCTTCTTTTTCCCACCGCTGCCGCTGCGCGTCCGGCGTGGTGAACGGCGTCTTGTAGGCTGCGCCGAGCACGAGGTCCACGTCACCGTCGCCGTCCAGATCCCCGATGTCCATCGTGAGCCACCGGCCACGGTCGGAGTTGGCGAACGTCCGCGGGCTGAAATGGAGGCCGCCCTGGTTTTCGAGGTACACGAAGCTCTCCTCGGGTGAACGACGGTAGTCGGGAAAGAAGGAGATGGCCGCGATGTCCAGATCGCCGTCGCCGTCGAAATCGGCCGCCCGCGCGTCGTAGGTTCCGTTCTGCGGGAAGAAGAACGCCTCGGTGAAGCGGAACTGTCCGTCATTTCGGTACAGCCGGATGCCGTGGTAGCGTTTGGGCGGACAGTCGAAGTCGCCGAGATCGCCATTGCCGACCAGCAGATCCGGGTGACCGTCGCGGTCGAAGTCCACCACCTGCAGGCTGACACTTCCCCACGCCGGAGACAGGACCAACAGGGGCGTTTCGGTGAACTCCCCGCCGCCGTCGTTGCGGAACAGGAGCACCCCCTCCCGCGCCTGCGCCATCAGCACCACGATGTCGAGTCGTCCGTCGGCATTGGCATCCAGCAGGTGGAGGCGGGTTGCCCCGGGGCGCTCCACCAAAACGTGTTCCCGGTATTCGCCACGGCCAAGGTTTTCGTACCAGGCCAGTTGGCCTGAGACGCCGGTGCGATTACCGTAGCCGGCCACCACCAGGTCGGGCAACCCGTCGCCGTTCAGATCGCCTTGCGCCGTCTCGATCGGGCGGACCAGGCCGGTCAGCACGTTGTTCTCAACCTGGAAAGGGAGCCCCGTTCGCGACAGCCGCGTCACGCGCCCCAACGGCCGGTCGTCGGGCACCACCATGCCGATCTGGGTTCCAAGCCAGCCGCCGTCCGGCAGCGACAGCAGATGGGTCAGGGTGGTGTCCAGCCGGGTGCTCGCCAGCCCCCGTCCGCGGTCGTCGAGCACGTCCAAACTGCGGGTGAGGGCATTGCCCACGTAAATCTGCCGGCGGGCCGGGTCCACCTTGACGAGAGTAGCGTACCCCAGGCCCCGCCGGTAGGCTGGGTCTTCCACGGTGAACTGGTCCAGCTCGGGCCGGATCGCCGGGCGGGGGTCCTGCGGTATTGGGATCGGCGGCGCCGCGGCAAAGTAGTAGTCCCACACGGTCTTCCACTGGCTGAGCGCTTCCTTTTCCTCCGGCGTTCCTTGCGGGTTGAGTTCGGTCAGGCCGGCATTGCGATGCATCAGGGGAAAGATGTGTCGGCGCCAGGTCTCGCGGTCGTGTTCATCCGGCTTGGGCAACAGGTGACACGCCGTACACAGGGTTTGCGCCAGTTCGCGGCCGCGTTCCCAAGCGGGCTCTGTACCGTGGCTGACTGCCAGCGAGGCCAGCAGCCAGGCGAGCGCGAACCTTGAGGGCAGTGGGAACATTGGGCTAACGCGGAGCAACCGTCACGTCTCCGTTGAGCCGAACCGTAATCGCCCGCGCGCCGGCGGGCACCGCTGCTTCGGTCACGCGGCCGCCCGGCCAGCGGACTTGAATGGCTGTGGGCGGCGTCGGGGTGGCCATCAGCAGCACCGGACTATCCTGGGACCACCAACCGCTGCCCGCGCGGATTTCCCGGGCCGGACCGGATGAGTCGCCAAAACGCAGGCGCGCCACGGCGCCGATGGTGGCCGGATTGCCCGGGGCACCCTCCAGGTGAACGCGCAGACCCGGTCGCGCCCCGATATTGCGGAAGAGCCGGGTGGCCGCGCGGTTCTGGCTCACCACCAGATCCACCCGACCGTCGGCGTCATAGTCGGCCAGAGCCGCTCCGCGTTGTTCGCCAAAGATTCGCACGCCCGTCTCGTGTCCCCGCGTGGCGGTGAAGCCTCCCCGGCCATCGCCGCGCAACCACAATCCCAAGCCGGCGTCGTAGCGCGAGGTGTCCAGCTCGACGCCAAAGAAGTTCTGGCTGAGAAACACGTCCTCGTGGCCGTCCCCGTCGGCATCGCCCACGCACACGGCGAAGGCCGGGGCAACCTGGGCTTCTCGAGGCAAGACCCGCACTTCGAACGAATCGCCCCGATTGAGGAACAGAGTGGTTTCGAGCCAGTTCACCTCCAGCCTCCGGGTGGCGCCCGGCCACTCGGCGAGCACGTCCTCCATTCCCGCCCGCGCCCACGCCGCATGCGTGGGAAAGCGAACCCCCAGTCGCGGCAGCACCCGGGTCACGGTATCCAACATTCGACCGGGGGCGTAGGTCCCCAGCTCCGGGACGTAGCGACTTTCCAGCAATTCCACCGAGCCGTCCTCGTTCAGGTCGCCATAATCCACGCGCAGCGGCGCGGGCCGCCACCGTTCGAAGCGGGAGTTGCTGCCCAAGTTCGCGACGACGAGGTCCAGCCGGCCGTCGCCATCAAAGTCCCCGACAGCGAGGCCGTTCCACCAACCGGAAAGATCGTTCAGCGTGGCTGGCTGCCGAATCAATGGGGCCTCGTCGTCGCGCCGGCCGGGGTCCCGGTGGGGCGCCCGGATGGCGGCCCCCGAGATCCCTGGGTTCCAGGGCCGCAGCCGGCCGCCTTCATTGCGGTACAACCGCACCGGTCCCCAGTCGCAAGCCAGCACCAGCTCCGGCCAGCCGTCCCCGGTGAGATCGCTCCAGATGGCCCCCGTGACCGGGGCATCGGGCAACCCGGCAGCATTCGCCGCATCCGCGCTGAAGCCCTGATCCGTTTGCCGCAGCAGCAGGGAGCGGCCGCTTTCCGGGTAGCGTCCGCCCACAGTACGGATGCCGGCGAAAACATCGAGTCGTCCGTCGCCGTCATAGTCCCCGACCGCCACGGGACCGAACGCCCCCGGTTGCAAGGGCGCGAGGGCTATCGTCGCCCGGGAGCCGAGCCCCACCAGGCCCGGGCCGTTGGTCTGCCCATCCTCGTAATTCGACCAGGCGATCAGGAGTTCCCCGGGGACCAGCCCGGCCAGCCCGGCTGTATCGCGGGAAACGGGTTCGCCCGACCATGCCCCTTCCGCGGGGGTCCACCGGCCTTCATCGGTTCGACGGAGGACGGCCAGACGGCCGCCGCGTCCGGTGCCGATGATGAGCTCCTCCCGACCGTCACCGGTCACATCCCACCACGCCACTGCGGGACCCAACTGGCTGAGTTGGTGGAAAAGCAGGGGCTGGCGGGCGAAGTCGTCGAAAAGAGCGTCCTCGTGAAGGTGTCCGAGCAACCCGGTCTCGTCCGCGAATTTCAAGCGCGGGCCGTCGGGGCTGCTCGGCGTTGACCTTCCCAAGGACGGGGAGACGGGGGAGTCCGTCGGCTCCGTGATTTCAACCCGGTGATTGGGCGGCACGTTGCTGACCGCGGTCTCCCGCCCGCTCCGCCATCGCACATGAACGGCAAGCGAGGAGGCCGCGCCGGCGGCGAAAGCGAAGTGGGCAGCGTCCGCAGAACAATACCTCCCGCCGGCGACCACTTCCTGGGTTTGCGTCACGGGCCCGCCGGTCACGGTGATCCGCGCGCCGATGCCGCCGGTGTTGGGAGGTGCTCCCTTGAGGCGGACGGCGAGCCGGGGCGCCGGGGCATTATTCCGATAGATCGCCGCCGCGGCGTTGAGGTTGTTGACGATCACATCCAGATCACCGTCGTTGTCGAGGTCGGCCAGGCACGCGCCCTGGGAAATGCCGGCCTGATCAAAACCCCACGCGCGGCTGGCTGCGGCAAACCGCAGGCAGCCGAGGTTGCGGAACGCGAGGTTGGGAGTTTCCAGCGGCGGGTAGAGCGCGCGAAGCTGGAGGTCCTCGGCGGGCGTCAATCGCCGGCCGGCCTTGGCGGCGGCAATCCGGTTCATCGCGTCGAGATTCATGTTGTCGCGCACAAAACCGTTCACCACGAGGAGGTCTTCGTAGCCATCCAAGTCCACATCCAGCAGGAGCGGATTCCACGACCAGTCCGTGCCCTCGAGCCCGGCGTACTGGGCGATCTCGGCGTAGGTGCCATCACCCCGATTCCACAGCACGGTATTGCGGGGGGACTGCGGGCGGGCGTTCAGGTCGCCCGCGGGCGCCAGTTCGGCGCGCAGAATGTTCCGCTGCGTGAGCCGGCGTTCATGCGACCAGCCGAGCATGTCAAGGACCACAAGGTCATCGTGGCCGTCCCGGTCGAGGTCCCCGGCGGCGACCGCCATCGAGGCCAGGCTGGTTTGGCGCAGGGCGGTTCGAGGAGCCAGTCGGAACTTCCCGCGGCCATCGTTCCACCAGAGCCGGTCCGGGGTGCTGAAATCGTTGCAGACGTAGAGGTCCGGTGCCCCGTCGCCGTTGAGGTCGCGAAAGAGGACGGCCAGTCCCCAGTCGAATAACGGCTGCGCCAGTGGGCGACCATCCTCATCCAGAAACACACCGCTGGTGAAGGGGACCGGAGCGAAGCGGCCCTGGCCCAGATTGTGATAAAAGACGTCGGCTTCGCCGAGTTCCTCGTGCGCGAACCGGCCCTGGCCGCCGGGGCCGAGTTCGATGGTGAAACGGAAGCGATTGGTCCATTCCGGGTCTGTCAGCGGGCGGCCGTTGACGAGCGTCACCACCGGCTGCCCTTCGATCCGTTTTACGCCGAAGCGCGTGCCCGGCGCGTCGGTGAGCGTCCAGACCCGGTAGTTCGCCACGTACAGGTCGAGCCGGCCGTCGCCGTCCGCATCCGCCAGCGCGAGCGAGGTGCCGCCACGGTTTGGGTTCAATGGTGCCGGTGCCGGCGTGAACCGGCCCCGACCGTCGTTGAAAAACAGGAGCGTACCACTTCCCAGCGTGTTCACAATGAGGTCCAAGTCGCCATCTCCATCCAGATCGGCGAAGACTGCGCCGGTGGCATCCAGCCCCGAACAGGCTACACCGGCTGCGGCGGTGACGTCGGCAAAGCGCCAGTGGCCGAGATTGCGGTAGAGCCGATTGTCGGTGTCCTTCAGGCCACAGAAGTACACATCGCACCAGCCGCCGCCGTCCACGTCGCCTGCGGCTACCCCGGAGCCGTTGGGCAGAATTTGGTTGGTGAGATGCCGGGAGGGCGGCAGCCAGTTGGTGAAGAAGATGCCCGTCTGCGCGGGAGCCAGCAGGGTGAACCCGGGTGGGTCGGCCCCCGGTACGGTCAGCGGTTCGAGCCGGACCAGCGGCTCCCCGCCTTCAGCGCCCCACGCGGCGAGCGTCACTGCTCCAAGCAGCGCACCCCGGGCGACACGGATCGCGCAGTGGAGCAGATGCTTCCCCCGGCCGGCGATACCGGTGACGGCAGCCGGCCTGGCCGGCCGGACTCGGGGATCGTGGGTTTTCACTGGCTCGGCCTGCATGCTCGCAAATATCAGCCCGAAGACGGATTGAAATCCGGGGCCACGCGGTACGGGGATGCCCTGGGCAAAGCGCTGCCCCTGTCAATCCCTGTCCCGTGAAACAAGGAGACCGGGCCGAAGCCCGGTCTCCTGTGAGTCAATCGCGACGCGAAGCAAGGGCTACTGCCCCTGGACGCGGTAGAACTTCGCGGTACCCGTCGGCGCCGTGGTGTACGGCTTGCCGGGACCGATGTCCGTCCACGGTCCGGTAACGCTGTCGGCAGACTGGAGGACGCCGTCACCTTCCCAACTGACAGTGACGTTGTCACCCATCCGCCCGATGGTCATCATGCCCGGATCTTCCGTGGCCTTGAAGTCGCCGTACTGGCGGAACCGGGCGAGCGTGGAGTGACCAATGCCCGGACCCGTGCCGTTGTTGTTCATTTCTGGCGAGTAATAGAGACCGACTAGGAGCCTGTCCGGCATCGGTTCCGCCGTGAACGTCACACTTCCATAGGCCGTCCAGTTCTTGCCGTCGGCGCTGTAGTACCCTTGGAAGGTCTGACCGGTGCGTTTCATGCGCAGCCAGGCGTTGGGGTAGGCCGGTGTACCGGCGCTGGTGCCACCGTAGTTGCCGCCCTTGGTCAGGCGCCAAATCGCCTCGTTGGCATTATTGCCCGTGGAGCCGTTCCACTGAACGGCTGGATTGGCGCGAAGGAAGTAGCGTCGTTCCATCTGGTAGCCGCCCTCCACTTCGGCGCGCGTGATGCCCTCATCAGCGCTCGGGGTGGCACACATGCCCGCCCGCGCCCACTGGCTGGTCGGGTCTTGGTATTCTACGCGCACCACCTTGTCGAAGTCACCCGTGATTTCTTCGTACACGAACGTGGATTCGTCGTAGTTGTTCCAGTTGGCGGTGCCGCCGCTGATCAGGTCGAAGTCCGCCTCGCTGTAAGCGATGGCATCATCAGGCCAGAGCTGCGGATTCTCCACGATTCCCCCCGGATTGGAGGAGGCCCCTTCCAAATAGTCGGTGCCGCCCATGGCTGCCCAGTGCATCTTGGAGGTGACCTTGGTGGTCCGGCTCACACCCGCCGCGGGAATGGCGTTGCCCTTGAGGTCCTGCACATTCCGCACGGTGACCGTGACGTCATCGCCCGGCGCCAGCCCAGAGGTCGTGAGGACGACGGCCGTGCCGCGGAAGGGCCCGGTGGTGCCCAGGACCATCTTGGTCGCGGTGCCTTCGTGAGCGTAGCGTTGATAGCGCACGCCGGTGACCGTGCCCTTGGAGAGCGAGTAGTTGGCCAGCGCGCTGGCCGTGGTTTCGTCCACCGCCTCATCGAAGCCCACGCCGATTTCGATGGCGCTGCCCTTGCGCAGGGAGCCCACCCCCACCAGTTCAGGCGGGAAGGTGTCGGGCACGACATTGACAACGGCTTCCTGACTGGTGACCGACTGCCCGCTGGGGGCGGAGACCACCGCCGTGTAGGTGCCGCTCTGGGCGGCGTTGGCATTCGCCAGCAAGAGGCTGGGGGCCGTGGCGCCCGGAATGGCCACGCCGTTGCGGTACCACTGGATCAGCGCCGGGAAGTTGAACGCCGCCGGGGTGACGGATGCCTCGAGACTCAAAACGCCATCCCGGCCTTCAATCAACTGCGGCAGACCCTGCGGCTGACGCGTGATCACGGGCGTTCCGATGTTGGGTTTGGCATTGGCGCCCACCCACGCGCCGGACAGCGGTTTCAACGATGCCGCCGGGGTGGTGTCGCCTTCCCGCCGGGCCGCGACCTGCAGGTAGTCGTCGCCGCCGCCTTCCTTCATCAAAGCGACGAAGGCGTACCGGCGACCCGCCACCAAGCTGATCGGTTCCGACGTGCGCGGGCTGTCCGGTTCGGTGAAGGCGTTGCAGCAGCCGGTTTCCTCGCAGACCGGGAAGCTCAGCGCCGGGTCCGGCGGCGTTTCGTTGGAACTCAGGAAGAGCTGCGAGGCATCATCGCTCCGAATGAAGAAGCGGTACTGACCGGTCTCGGGAGGAATGATGAAGCCGGTCACCCGGGCTCCGTAATTGTCGCCGTAGCCGTTGGGCGTATCAATCCCCGCGATCAAGCGGACATCATCGGGCTGGTTGTTCTGGTATTTCTCCGCGTCCAGCAGGTTTTGGACGGCCGTGCCGCCGATGCCGGTAAAGGCCTCGAACTTGACCACGCCCACGGCAAACTCACCGGTCAGTTGGGCCACGCTCAGTGTGGCCTCGTCGCTGGTGAGGGTACCGGCGGAGGTGTTGATGATCGCTTTGACCTTGGCGCCGTCGTCCGCGACGGTGGTCGTGAATGAGACCGTCGTCCCGGAGGCCCCGGGAATGGCGGTGCCGTTCTTCTGCCACTGGATGCTGGTGAGTGTTGCCGGTGGTGGGACATCCACCGACACCGAGAACGTAGCCGGGCTGCCGGCGTACACGTAGGCATCCCGTGGCTGCCCAAGGATGGTCGGAGCGGTCCCGAGGTCGGCTGGCGAGAGCAATGTGCCAGCGATTGGCAAGGTGCCGTCAAGGGAGACGGACAGGTTGTCTCCACCACCACCCTCCTTCATCAGGGCTTCGATGTAGTAACGCCGGCCGGCCTGGAGGGTGATCCGCGCCCCGCCATTCAGCGTATCGCGGGTGGGCCATTGGGTTCCGGTCCAGGTCTGCGAGTTGTTCTCCGGGTTGTCGGCATTGCGCCGGTCCGTGCCCATGTAGTCGCGCTGGCTGTTCCACTGCGGCTCAATGGCGATGAGTTTCTTGTTGGCCGGTGAGTCGTCCGTGCTCAACCACAATTGGGCGTTGTCATCCGCGCAGATGTAAAAGGTGTAGTCTCCGTTGGTGGGCGGATGGAAGTAGCCCACCAGTTGGACGCCGTAGTTGTCTTTCACGTCGCCCGGAGGCGGGGTGTTAATGTCCGGCGGGCTGGCCTGCGGCCACTCGAAGTAGGTCGGGTAGGCAACCACGTCGGGGTTGTTGGGGAACTTGGGGCTACCGGTGAGGTCAGCCACGGCCGTTCCGCCGATGTTAAGGAACTCCTTGGCTTTCAAGAAGCCCTGGGCGGGCTGGGCTTGAGCCGCCAGCCACCCTGAACCCGCCGTGAGGCAGGTGATCAACAGGAGCCGCTGTGTCAGCTTGGTGCTCATTTTTTGTCTCTCGTTACTAATGTTTGGTTGGCGGTCGCGCGCCAGCGCGACCACGGGTTATCTCACACCTCGAAGCGGCCACGCCCGCCAAACCCTCCCGGTTTGTCCGAGCGGGACGGGAGGTGCGTAGTCGTTTCGAGTGCTGCAAAGAAAATTCCACACGACTCGGCCACGGGAAGCAAGTCAAATGTCGCGCTCGGGACTGCATTCGCGCCGGCCGGTCCAGTTGCTGGGTTACCCGCCGGCGGGCCGCCGGTCGCCGCCCCATGCCCTTGACAGAGCGATGCCGGGGCGGAAAGCAAGACGAATCTGGGTCTGGGCCGCCAAGGGGCGGTCCGCAGGTCGGGGAGTCAACCGCCGTTGGCCGCTTGCCGGGCAGTGGCTCGGATCAGGTCCCAGGCGGCCGCGACGTGTCCCGGCGCAGTGTGCGTCTGGCCGACACACAAGCGCAGCGTGTAGCGGTCACCCAGCCGGGTGTGGGTCAGGTAGAGGCGTCCGCTGGCGTTGAGGCACTCGAGCATCGCCCGGTTGAAGTCATCGCCTGCGCGATGCCGGAAGCAAACCAGGTTCAGCGGCGGCGGGACGACGACCTCGAAATCAGGATCGGCCCTCACCCAGTCGGCGAAGGCTTGCGCCAGCCGCACGTGTTCCCGCACGTGGTGGCGGAGGCCTGCGACGCCGTAGTACCGGATGACAAACCACAGCTTCAAGGCCCGGAAGCGGCGCCCAAGCTGCACGTGCCAGTCCCGGTAATCAATCACCGCACCGCTTTGAGTTGCCTGATTGCGCAGGTATTCCGGCAGGATGCTGAAGGCGCGGATGAGCGCGGCGCGGTCCGCCACCCAGAAGCAGTCGCAGTCGAAGTTGGTGAACAGCCACTTGTGCGGGTTGAACGCATAGCTGTCCGCCAGCTCCAGTCCCGCGTGAATCCAACGAAACTCCGGGCAAACGGCCGCCGAGCCGGCCATCGCGGCATCCACGTGCAACCACAGGCCCGATTCCCGGCAGATCTGGCCGATTGGCCCCAGCGGATCCATCGCATTTGAGGACGTGGTGCCCACCGTGGCGCAGACCAGGAAAGGCGTCAGACCGGCAGCGCGGTCGCGGGCGATCGCGGACCGCAACGCCTCGGGGTTCATGGCAAAGGTTTCGTCCACGTCCACCAATCGCAACTGGCTGCGCCCGACGCCGGCGATGCCCGCCGCTTTCTCGACCGACGAGTGTGCCTGGGAGGAGGTGTAGGCCGTGAGTTTGCCGTTGCACCCCAACTGGTTGGTGGCTCCGCCGGTGGCCCGCTCCCGCGCGGCGATCAACGCCGCCAGCACCGCGCTGGAGGCGGTGTCCTGGATGACGCCACCGCCGGTGCCGGAGCTCTTGAACTTCGCCGGCAGGTCAAGCATTTCTGCCAGCCAGTCCAGCACATGGGTTTCAAGTTCCGTGCAGGCCGGGCTCGTCGCCCACAACATGCCTTGAACCCCCAACCCGGCGGACAGCAGCTCACCCAGGATGGACGGGCCGCTGGTGTTGGCGGGGAAGTAGGCGAAGAAGTTCGGCGACTGCCAGTGCGTGATGCCGGGCAGAATGAGCCGGTCCACGTCGGCGAGAATCGCGTCAAATGGCTCGCCGCGCGCGGGCGGCGACGCCGGCAGGGCCGCCCGGATCTCCCCCGGCTTCACCTGCGACAACACGGGCAGTTCCGCCACGCGGCGTTGGTAATCCGCGATCCAGTCCACTACTGCGTGTCCCCAGCGACGGAATTCCTCGGGCGACATGTGGCGCGAAGCGGCGTCGTTCATGGCAGGGAGGCGGAAAAAGGGGAGGCCGAGCCTTGGCAAATTCAGGCTGCCGCCGCCTCCAGCATCCGCCGGGCCTTGAGGCAGGCGTCGTACGGGTCGGGGATTTCCCACGCGTCCACCATGATCCAGCCGCGGAAGCCGCCTTCCCGGAGCAGGCGGAGGGACTCGGGCAGGTTCGCGTGGCCGTCGCCGCACGGGAGGTGCTTCGAAGTGCCACCATCGCGCAGCGTGCCGTCGGTGTCCGTGAGATGCAGATAGCCGATGTTGGTGACGCCCACGCGCTGGAGCAATTCGTGCGGCCGCCCGGTCGAGCCGTTCATCAGGTCGAAGTGGCTGGGATCGTAGATGACCTTGAGCGACGGATGATCCGCCTGGCGGTGAATCCGAAGGAGGTGTTCGGCGGTGTTGAACACAAACGGCGGCTCGATCTCAAACGCGGCAATCAACCCGTGTTCAGCCGCGATCCGGCCGGCTTCGCGGAACGACGCCGCCAGACGGTCCAGGGCTTCGTCGAGGGTCTGTCCGCGCAGCCCGCCGCCCGGCCACAGGCCCACGCATTGGCAACCGAGCTGCCGGGCCAATCGTGCGCGATCGCGGAAGTCTTCCAACCACCGGCGGCGAACGGCGGAGTCCGGGGCGAAGGCGGCATCTGCGCCCAGTTGAATGGAGAAGATGTGCAAGCCGAAGCCGGCGTACTGGTGGCGCAAGGCGGCCACGCGCGCCGTCTCATCGCTGCGGGGATAGTTTCCCATCGGCCAGCCTTGGACCAGTTCCACCCCGTCGAATCCCTCCCGCGCCGCGAACTCGAGGATTTCCCACAAGGGAAAGGTCTTGCCGTATTTGCGACTTGCGGACTCGAACCCATTCAGTCCCACGGCGGTTCGCCACAGCGGATTGCGCGTGGTCGTACCGGACAGGCTGGAGGCGGTGGCCAAACCGCTCAGACCGAGGAGCTTGAGCCAGGCGCGCCGGTCGAGGGCGGCGGAAGCCGGATGCCACGCGGTGGAGGATTTCAAGTCTTGCACAGCGGCACGCTGGCCAGCGCCGGCCGGTTCGTCAAGGTGCGGGCGCTGCGGGCGTCCGGTTCAGCCGGGACTGGCCGTTGGCCGAAAACCCTTTGCCCACCTTCGTGCCCCGCCTATCGTCGCCCGGCGTGACGGACCGACCGGACAGCATCGGACTGATTGCAGGCAACCGCTCCCTACCGCTGGAGTTTGCCCGGCTGGCACGGGCCCAAGGGATGCGGCGGTTGGTCGCGACCGCGGTGGAAGGTGAAACCGATCCAGCACTGGGCGAACTCGTGGACGAGATCGTGTGGCTGCGGGTCGGCCAACTGTCGAAGATGATCCGCGCCTTCACCGACCGCGGCATTCGACACTGCGTCATGCTGGGCCAGATCGCGCCCAAGAACCTCTTTGATCTGCGGCCCGACCTGCGGGCCATGGGGCTGCTCCTGCGCCTCAAGGAAAAGAACGCCCAGACCCTCTTTGGCGCGATCGCCGAGGAGTTGCGCAAGGACGGCGTCGAGCTGATTGAGGCGACGCCGTGGTTGGGGCCGCTCATGCTCGCGCCGGGTTGCGTGCTCGGGCCCGGGTTGACGCGCCAGCAGCGCGCGGACGTGGCGTTCGGGCTTCGGGTCGCCATCGAGGTGTCGCGGCTGGAGATTGGGCAAACGGTGGTGGTCAAAAACGGAACCGTGTTGGCCGTTGAAGGCTTCGAGGGCACGGATCGGTGCCTCGCCCGGGGCGGCGAGCTGGCAGGCCCAAAAGGGGGAGCGGTGGCAGTTAAAGTGGCCAAGCCCGACCACGACATGCGCTTCGACATCCCCTGCGTGGGCTCGGGCACGATCGAAACCTGTCTCCGCGCGGGCGTGGCGGTGATCGCCGTTGAGCCCGGCCGCTCGCTGGTGCTGGAGCGGCCGCGAGTGGAACAGCTCTGCCAGCAACACCGGATCACCCTTGCGACCATTGGCTCTCCAACGGCCCAAGCCGACTGACATCATGAAGATTTCGAGGTTGCTGCGAGCGAACTTTGTCCTGCTTCCCTTAGCATGCCTGGCCGTCACGCCCCCTCCCGAAGTCCAACGCGCCGCCCAGACGATCACGGCCGACGGACTCATGGCCCACATTCGCGTGCTGGCGTCGGACGAATTCGAGGGCCGCGCGCCTGGGACGCCCGGTGAGGAGAAGACGGTCAAGTATCTGGTGGACCAGTTTGCGGCGATGGGTTTGCAACCGGGCAACCCGGACGGGACGTGGTTTCAAGCGGTGCCGCTGGTCGGCATGACGGTGCATGACCCGGTGGTGGCTTATCGAGTTGGCGACACCGTCCATGAACTCGCCTTTCCCGGAGAATGCACCTTCTGGACCAAACGCGTGGTGCCCGAAGTGAGGGTTGCCAATTCCGAAGTGGTTTTTGTCGGCTACGGGGTGGTAGCTCCGGAGTACGAGTGGGATGACTTCAAAGACGTGGACGTGCGGGGCAAGACCATCCTGATGCTCGTCGGCGACCCGCCGGTGCCGGATCCACGCGATGAAACCCGGCTTGACGACGCGATGTTCAAGGGGCGCGCGATGACCTACTACGGGCGCTGGACCTACAAGTTTGAGATGGCTGCGGCCAAGGGGGCAGCGGCGGCAATCATCGTTCACGAACAGGGCCCGGCGGGATACCCGTGGCTGGTGGTCGTCGGCAGCGGCTCGCGCGAGAACTTCGATCTCGCCAAGCCGGACCGCAACCTTGGCCGCACCGCGATCGAGGGATGGATTCCCCTCACCGAGGCGAAGAAGCTCTGCGGCGCGGCGGGCTTCGATTACGACACGCTAAAGAAGAACGCGCTGAACCGGGCCTTCCGGCCGGTGCCTCTCGGGGCGAAGATGAGCTTCAGTCTCCGGAATGCCATTCGCCACGTGGCGTCGCGCAACGTCGTTGCCCGGTTGGAAGGAGCCGATTCGAAGCTCCGCGAAGCAGCCGTGGTGATTACAGCACACTGGGATCATCTGGGCCGCGACGCTAAGCTCGACGGCGACCAGATTTACAACGGCGCGCTGGACAACGCTTCCGGAACGGCTGGCCTGCTGGAAGTGGCGCGTGCCTTCCGCGAAAGCCGGCGCCCGCCCCTCCGCAGCGTGCTGTTTCTGGCGGTAACGGCGGAGGAGAAAGGTTTGTTGGGCGCCAGGTATTACGCCGAGAACCCGCTTCACTCGATTGCCCGCACGGTGGCGAACCTGAACATGGACGGTCTCAATCCGTGGGGGCGCACCGGTGACGTCGAAGTGATGGGCTGGGGCCAGAACTCGCTGGAGGACTGGCTGGCCGAGGCTGCGCAATCGCAGCGCCGCACCGTCTCGGCGGATTCCGAGCCGGAAAAGGGCCGTTACTATCGCTCGGACCATTTTGAGTTCGCGAAGGTGGGCGTGCCGGCTCTGTATTTCCGCGGAGGGACCAATGCCCTCGGCAGACCCGTCGGGTTTCAACGCCTGAAGACTGAGGAGTACACGGCCCGCGACTACCACAAGGTTTCCGACGAAATCAAACCGGACTGGGACTTGTGGGGAGCTGCCGAGGATGTGCAGCTCATCTTTCAAGTCGCTTGGCGGGCCGCCACCGATCCGCGGTGGCCGGAATGGAAACCCGGCAGCGAATTCAAGGCGCGGCGTGAGGCGATGTGCTCGCCCCCGGCCGACGAAGCAGCAAGCCCTGCCCCGGCGGTCCGGTGACCGGCTGTTCTTCCGTTCACTTCAACCGTGGGGTGGAACCCTCCCGCCTGAAAAAGTTCGGCCGCCTGTTCGGCGGCCGGAACCTCGAACCCGCTTTGCTCCCGCGGCTCAGGCACGTCGTCGAGCCAGGCCGAGCAGACCCAGGCCCAGCAACCCTAGCGCCACCGTGGAAGGCTCCGGAATCACTTCCACCCGGACATTGTCATACACCAGGAAGTTGCCCTGCGGCGAAATGGACGCGAACACGTCATTGTAGCCAATCTGGATGTTGCCCTCGGTGAAGGCCGTCGAGTTGGCGAACGTCGTGAAGGTCACCCCATCGAGCAGGAGACTGACCGTGTTGTTCTCGTACCGCACCTCGACCTCCGTCCACTTCATTCCCGGGGTGCCTTCAAACCCGTACGGGTGACCCGACGCGGGGAACGTGGCCTTGGGAATCGCGTCCGCGTTGTCGAGACTCAATGCGGTTTGGAGCGCCGGGCGCCCGGCCGGGTTGCCGAAGTACACCGAGTAATCCCGCGCGGTGGTGGACGTCCCCGACGAGCCGCCTTCACCGGAAATGGCGAAAAGAA
>CALJWR010000035.1 GCA_937976685.1 uncultured Verrucomicrobiae bacterium | reverse complement strand
ATCAGGTCCGCGCCGAGGTTGGGCGGCACGGTGACCAGCAGGTCGTAGGGCACGTCGCGATCGTCCCAGGAGACCAGCGCGTGCCGCGCGTTGTCCACGCGCGCCACGGCAAAGTCGGTCACCACGCGGATGCGCTTGTGCTCGAGCAGGCCGCCCAGCACCTGGGAGGCGATGGGCTTGGTGAACGCGCCCGACAACGGCGTGACGTACACCAACTCGGTCCGGTCCCGCAATCCATGCTCGGTCAACCACCAATCGGCCAGGAAGGCGAATTCCAGCGGCGCCACCGGGCACTTGATGGGCATTTCGCTGACGTGAACGACCAGCCGGCCGCCCCGCCAGTCGTGCAACGCCGCGTGCAGGGCTTGGGCGCCCTCGAAGGTGTAAAACTCGTGCACGCGCCGGCGCCAATCGCCGTCGGTCATGCCCTCCACCTGTTCGGGCACCGGCCGGGTGCCGGTGGCGATCACCAACAGGTCGTAAGGCAGTTCAAGGCCGTCGGCCAGGCGCACGCGGCGACGATCCGGCTCGATCCGGTCCACGGCGGCCTGGAGGAACTCGACCCCGCGGGGCAGGAACCGGCGTTTGGGTCGAACCACATCCCGGGCCGTGTAAATCCCGAAGGGCAGGAACAGGAAGCCGGGCTGGTAAAAATGTTCGGCGGCCTCGTCCACCACCCGGATGCGCCAGACCGCCGCGGGCAGGCGCCGGCGCAGTTTGTTGGCCATGATGGTGCCGGCCGTGCCGGCGCCCAGGATCAGGAGCTCTTTCATACGCGCTCTGCGGGTGCAGAGCCGCCACCGCTCCGAAGGTTACACCTCGTGACCGCGCAGATCCTTCAAGCCGCGGTTCGCGATCACTCGACGGATTGAACTTCGGGGCGACGCGCAGGCATTCGCCGGGCGAAACCACGGGGTGTTCCGGCGACCGGCAATGGCGCCGCGTTACGGCAGGGCTGAGAACCGCGCGTGCGGCGGCTATCAGACGCCGAGGATCGCGCCCTGGCTCGCGTTGGTGACGTGCTTTTGGTAACGCAGGAGCCAACCGGTGAGCTGGCGCTTAACCGGCTGCCAAGTCTTCCGCCGCTCGGCGAGTTCCGCCTCCGGCACGAGGATGTCCATGCGCCGGTTCGGGAAATCAATGCGGATGCGGTCGCCGGGCCGCAGCAGCCCGATGGGGCCTCCTTCGGCCGCCTCGGGCGAGACATGACCGATGCACGCGCCGGCCGTGCCGCCGCTGAAGCGGCCGTCGGTGATGAGCGCGCATTTGTCGCCCAGCCCCATGCCCACGATGTAGCTGGTGGGCGAGAGCATTTCCTGCATCCCCGGGCCCCCGCGCGGGCCTTCGTTGCGGATGACCACCACGTCCCCTGCCTTCACCTGCCCGCCGAGGATGCCGGCGCAAGCTTCATCCTGGCTCTCGAAAATCACACAGGGCCCCTCGAAGACAAAGCCCGGTCCGCAAGCAGCCTTGAAGCCCTCGCTGATACCGGCCGTCTTGACGACGCTGCCCTCGGGCGCGAGCTGTCCGTAAAGAATCGAGAGCCCGCCGTCGGCCGAGTAGGCCGTCGCAGGCGTCCGAATGCAGTCGGCGGCATCGAAGCGAAAGGCCGGGTCGTGCGGCATCAGCCCGCTGGGCACAGCCTTGGCGAGGCGGCGCGGATCGGTGTCGTACTCCGCGCGGGCGATCACCCAATCCTTGAACCGCTTCACCCGGAGCATCGCGTGCCGGACGCGTTGGCCGCCCTTTTCGTATCGCCAAAACAGCAGCACCGGTACATCGCGATACTCGCCCAGTTCGGCGCGGACGAGGCCCCTCGCGTCTGCCACCTGCTGCTCGATCACCGGGCGCAGTTGGTCCCTGCCTTTGAGCATCCCGCTGTCGGGCATTTTGACCACGGCTTTGGAATCGAAGAGCGCGAGCTGCGCCTCGAGGTCGCCCGCGTTCCACGCGGCCGCGTCGCGCCAGAGGGTGATCGCGACCGGGTCGGCCGGGAAAAACATCATGGGCTTGGGCGCCAGGTTGCCGCTGGCCGTCCGGACGGCGGGGCCCATTTTGTCGTTGGGATCCACCACGATGGCCGAAGCGCCCGAGACGCGGACAGCCCTCGCCCAGGCGGTGCACTTTTCGGAGCGGGCGTCCCACTCGTCAATGTTCTCGCCGAGAGTCTTCCCGGTGACCGTCCGGCACCCGAGATTCAGCACGCCGAGGCGTTTGAGTTCGCCGAGGATCGTGTGGATACCGCCGGCGCGATGCACGTCCTGAACGTGATAGTTCGACGAGGGCGACACCTTGCAGAGACAGGGAACGCGCCGGGAGATCTCGTCAATGCGCTTGATGTCATACGGGATGCCCGCTTCCCGCGCGATGGCCAGCGTGTGCAGGATGGTGTTGGTCGAGCCCCCCATCGCCACATCAAGCATGATCGCGTTGTCGAAGGCCTCGATCGTCGCGATATCGCGCGGCTTGAGGTCGTGTTCGACGAGCTTGAGGATGGTCCGCGCGGCGCGCTCGTAGAGGGCCTCGCGTTCCTTGGAAACGGCGAGGATGGTGCCGTTGCCCGGCAGCGCGATGCCGAGCGCCTCACACAAGCAGTTCATCGAGTTGGCGGTGAACATGCCGGAGCACGAACCGCACGTGGGACAGGCGCTCTGCTCCAGTCGCTTCAACTGCTCTTCGGTGATCTTGCCGGTTTGCAGCTCGCCCACGCCCTTGAACACCGAAATCAGGTCCGACTTGCCCGCGGCCGGCTGGAGGTGCGCCGCGAGGTCGGTGTGCGTGGCCTCGCGCTCGGCGATGCCGGCCGCCATCGGGCCGCCGCTGACGAACACCGTGGGGATGTTGCAGCGCATGGTCGCCATCAACATGCCCGGCACGATCTTGTCGCAGTTCGGGATGCAGATCATGCCGTCGAAACAGTGCGCCTTGAGCATCGTCTCGACCGCGTCGGCGATCAGCTCCCGCGAGGGCAGTGAGTACAACATGCCGCTGTGGCCCATCGCGATGCCGTCGTCCACGCCGATGGTGTTGAAGATGAACGGCACCCCGCCGGCGGCGCGCACCAGGCGCTTCACCAGCAGCCCCACCTCGTTCAAGTGGGCGTGCCCCGGGATGCAGTCGGTGTAGGAGTTGGCGATGGCGATGAACGGCTTGTTGAAATCGTCCTCGGACTCGATGGAGCCGGTGGCCCGCAGCAGCGAGCGGTGCGGGGCGCGTTCAAAGCCTTTCTTGATGATGTCAGAGCGCATGGTCAGGACGGATGAGCAAGTTCACTTTTCGGACTTCGGTGGGCGCAAGCTAACGCCCGGGTCGGCGCTTGTCACGTGTCCGGGCGATGCATGCCGGCGGGGGAACGGTTCGCGGCCATTCCGGACAGCGCCGCGATATCGAGAGGTCCCTTCATTGCCGCGTCCGTCGCGCGCGCTACGTTGCGGCGCGTGACAGGGGACGGGGAGCGACGGTTGATCCGGCACCGAAAGTTCCCCTCCGCGTTCATCTCGTGAAAGCATCCATCGTTTGGTTTCGACTCGATCTCCGACTGGCGGACAATCCCGTCCTCGAAATGGCTCGGCAGCGTGGCGGACCGGTGATCCCGGTTTTTATCTGGGCACCGGAAGAGGATGGCGACTGGCCGCCGGGTGGCGCGTCGCGCTGGTGGTTGCACCAGTCGCTCGACGCACTGGCGGCGCGCCTGGAAGCGATCGGCTCGCGCCTCATCCTTCGCCGCGGGCCTTCCCTCGACACCCTGCGCGCGCTGGTGAAGGAGACCGGTGCGGAGGCAGTGTTCTGGAACCGTCGCTACGAACCGGCCGCCATCGCCCGGGATCGGGCGATCAAAGACGCGCTGCGGGCCGAAGGGCTTGAGGCCACCAGTGGCAACAGCGCCCTGCTCTTCGAGCCGTGGACCGTCGCCAACAAGAGCGGCGGACCGTTTCAGGTGTTCACCCCGTTTTGGCGCCACTGCCTCGGATTGCCCGAGCCGACCGAGCCTACGCCTCCTCCGGCCGCGCTCCCCGGTCCCGCACGGTGGCCGAAATCCGAGCCGCTCGCGAGTTTGCGACTGGAACCTGCGATCAACTGGGCCGACGGAATCCGCGCGGCGTGGCAACCGGGCGAGAGCGGCGCCGCGGAGAATCTCCAACGGTTCTGCGCGTCGGCGTTTGACGGCTACGGCGTGCAGCGGAACCGCCCCGACCTTCCGGGCACATCGCGCCTTTCGCCGCATTTGCACTTCGGCGAGATCAGCCCCCGCCAGGTGTGGCACGAAGTACGCGCCTTCGCCCATCGGCGGTCGCTGCCGGTTGCCGCCTGGCGGAACAGCCAGTTCCTCGCCGAAGTGGGCTGGCGCGAGTTTGCTCATCACCTCTTGTTTCACTTCCCCCACACGCCCACCGCGCCGCTGCGACCGGAATTTGCGCGCTTCCCGTGGCGAACCGACCGCGGTTGGCTCCGCGCGTGGCAGCGCGGCCGCACCGGCTATCCCGTCGTGGACGCGGGCATGCGCGAGCTGTGGGCCACCGGCTGGATGCACAACCGCGTGCGGATGATTGTGGCGTCGTTCCTTGTGAAGGATCTGTTGCTGGACTGGCGCGAGGGTGCTCGGTGGTTCTGGGATACGCTCGTGGACGCCGACCTGGCCAGCAACACCCTCGGCTGGCAGTGGACGGCCGGGTGCGGCGCCGACGCCGCGCCCTACTTCCGCGTTTTCAATCCCACCGGTCAGGGAGAGAAGTTCGATCCGCAGGGCGACTATGTCCGGCGCTGGGTACCGGAACTGGGAAAGCTCCCCGCCGACTGGATTCACCGCCCGTGGGAAGCGCCGGCCGAGGTGCTATCGCGCGCGGGAGTCACGCTCGACGGCAACTACCCCCGCCCCATCGTCAGCCACGCCATCGCGCGCGAGGTTGCCCTCGAAGCGTTCGCCAAGCTGAAGGCGGGCGGTTGAATCGCCCCGGCGACGGGCCGTTCCCGCCCGTCAGCTCCCGAGCGATGCAGAAGTCGAGCCGCAAGGGGGCGCGGCCATCCCGTTTCAGTATTGCTCGGGGACAAAGCGGCGTCCCTTGAGCGTGGCCTGATCGTCGTAGGCGTGTTTCATGTCGCGTTCGGGCAGCTTCACTTTCTCCCGCTTGATTTTCTTGTAGGGAATCAGGCTGAGCAGATGCCGGATGCAGTTGAGCCGGGCGCGCTTTTTATCATCGGACCGCAGGATGTACCACGGCGCCCAGCGGGTGTCGGTGGCCTTGAGCATGGCGTCCCGCGCCCGCGAATACTCGAACCACTTGCTGCGCGCGGGCAGGTCCATCGGACTGAGCTTCCACTGGCGCACGGGGTCGGTAATGCGGTTCTCAAACCGGCGTTTCTGCTCCGCGTTGCTGACCTCGAGCCAGTACTTGATCAGGATGATGCCGGCGTCCACCGCGTACTTCTCCAGTTCGGGGCACACCTTGAGGAAGCTCTGGTACTGCTCCTCGGTACAGAAGCCCATCACACGTTCCACGCCCAGGCGGTTGTACCAACTGCGATCGAAGATGACGATCTCCCCCGCCGCCGGGAAGTGCTTCAAGTACCGCTGCATGTACATCTGCGTCTTCTCCCGGTCCGAGGGGGCCGGCAGGGCCACCACGCGGAAGACGCGCGGGCTGACGCGCTCGGTGATCGCCTTGATCGTGCCGCCCTTGCCCGCGCCGTCGCGGCCCTCGAAGACGACGATAACGCGAAGGCCCTTGTGTTTGACCCAATCCTGAAGCGCGCAGAGCTCCGCCTGGAGTCTGCGGAGTTCCTTCTCGTACGTCTTCGCCTTCATCTTCTCCGACGGGTCCGCCGGATCCGGGTGTTTTTTGCCCATGGGCTCCTCGCGATGTCGTTCATTCAACCAGTCACCTTCCGTCAACCTGGGCCGGATGCGGGGCACCGAGGGATTCCGGCCAGCCGCCGCCGAGCGCCCGGTAGAGGGAAACAACGCTCAACAACTCATTGAGCCGCGCCTGGGCCAGGAGCAGTTCGGCGGTGAAAAGTTCCTGCTCGGTGTAAAGGACTTCGAGGTAGCTGGTCACGCCGCCTTCGTAGCGGAGGTTGGCCAGTTCGGCCGCGCTCTGGCGCGCCCGGGTGTTCTCCTCCTGCCGCTCGCGGAACTCGCGCGTGCGCTGCACGGCGATCAGACTGTCCGAGACTTCTCGAAAGGCATTCTGGACGGTCTTTTGGTACCGGGCCACGGCTTCGGTGAATCGCGCTTGTGCCAGTTTCAGGTTCCCCCGGAGCGCCCCGCCGGTGAACAGCGGCAGCGAAACGGCCGGCCCGAACTGCCACGTCTGCGAGGCCCCGGTGAACAAATCGGACAACGCCACGGACTGGACCCCGTACAAGCCGGTCAAGGTGACTCTCGGAAAAAACGCGGCCTTCGCCTGGCCGATGTCGGCGTTGGCCGCGACCAGTAGCTGCTCGGCGGCGCGAAGGTCCGGGCGACGCTCCAGGAGGTCAGACGGCAGCCCGGGCGGGACCAAGACTTCGACACGCTGGCGCAGGAAACTCTCCCCCCGTTGGGGTGAACCGGGGTTGCGCCCCAGCAGCAGGTTCAACTCGTTTTCCGTTTGCTCGACCCGGCGGCGGGCGTCGGCGATGGCAGCCCGGGCGGCCGAAACCAGGACTTCGGCCTGATACACGTCCTGCATCGAGGCGACGTCACCCTCCTGGCGGGCCCTGGTGAGGGCCAGCGAGTTGGTCCGGACCGTGTAGGTGCGTTCAGAGATCTCCAATTCGTGGTCCAGTTCGAGGAGTCGCAGATACGTCGCGGCCACCTGAGCCACCAGGGTCTGCCGCACGGTTTGGCGGGCCGCTTCCGTGGCGAGCAGTTGGGCGCGGGCAGCCTCGTTCGCGCGACGGAGCCGCCCCCACAGATCCACCTCGTAGGCCGCCATCGTGCCATAGACGGAGCCGTACTCCCGCTGTGGGTCCGAGCCCGGCGGCAGCGCCATCGGCCCATTCTCCGAGATGCGCCCGGTGGTCCAGTCCGCACCCACGCCCACGTTGGGGAAGAGTTGCGACCGCGTGACGCGGGCCACCGCCTCCGCCTGAAGCACGCGCGCGGCGGCGATCTTGAGGTCCCAACTGTTCGTCAGCGCCTCGGCCACATAGGCGCGGAGCTGCGGGTCGCCGAAAACCTCCCACCAGCCCAGGTCGCCAAAGCTGTTCGTGCCGCCGGGCAAAAGGGCTGTCTCCGCCGCGCGATGCTGCGCGGGCACGTCGAGGCCGGGCCGCTGGTAGTCCGGCCCCACGGCGCAGCCGGCCAGGAGCATTGCGGCGAGCGCGACGAGAACTGACGCGCCGCCCGCAGCGCAGGCTTGCCGCCTGCCGTGTCGCAGGCTGGCAGCCTGCGGGCTGCCCATGACTTCGAGCCGCCTGCGATCTGGGCGGCGGACGCCGGTTGCAAACCGGCGAAACAGCAGGCGGCAAGCCTGCGCCACCCAACCTCGCCTTCCGCTTCGTGCCTTCATGCGTGCGTTCCTCCCGGCTCCGCATCAGGCGCCTTCGCCGGCGGCGCGGGGGCAGGCTTCGCGCCGCGCCATTCGACAATCCGCTGCACAAACACGTAGCAGACCGGGATGAGAAACAGTCCCAGGGCCGTGGCGATGCTCATGCCGAAGACGACGCCCGTGCCCATCGTGCCGCGCGCCGCCGCACCGGAGCCGCTGGCCAGCATGAGCGGCACGCAGCCGAGGATGAACGCGAACGAAGTCATCAGGATCGGCCGCAGCCGCAGCCGGGCGCCCTCGACGGCCGCCTCGAGGATCCCGACGCCCGCCTCGCGCTTCATCTTGGCGAACTCGACGATGAGGATGGCGTTCTTCGCCGCCAGACCGATGAGCATCACAAGGCCGATCTGGCCGTACACGTTCAGGTCGTAGTTGCGGAGGAACAGGCCCACCATGAGGCCGAGGATGACGGTCGGCGTGGCGAGCAGCACGGCAAAGGGCAGGCCCCAGCTCTCGTATTGCGCGGCCAGCAGGAGGAAGACGAAGAGCACCGCCGCGCCGAAGATGATCGGGGCCTGCCCCTCGGACTTCTTCTCCTGCAGCGTGAGGCCGGACCATTCATAGCCGACCTCGCTCGGCAGGGTCCGCATCACCTCTTCGATCGCCCGGATGGCCTGGCCGGAGCTGTAGCCCGGGGCGGGCGCGCCGGTGATTTCGGCGGCGTTGAACAGGTTGAAGCGCGTGACCATGTTCGGCCCGCTGATCTTGGTGAGGGTCACCAGCGTGCTCAGCGGCACCATGCCGCCGTCGTTGTTGCGGACGTAGAACTGGCCGATGTCGTCCGGCCGCCCGGTGAACTCCGGCTCGGCCTGGAGGAAGACCTTGTACACACGGCCGAAGCGGACGAAGTCGTTCACGTACAGCCCGCTGAGGTACGCCTGGAGGGTCTGGAACACGCTGTCCACCGGCACGCCAAGCGTGCGGGCCTTCTCGCGGTCCAGCTCGACCTTCACCTGCGGCGTGGAGGGATCGAAGGTGGTGCTGATGCGGGCCAGCTCCGGCCGTTGGGCGGCCGCCTGCTGGACCTGCTGCACGTAGCCGGCGAGCTGCTCGATCGTGCCGCCGGAGCGGTCCTGGAGCTGCATGGTGAAGCCGGAGACGTTGCCATAGCCGGGCAGCGGCGGCGGGCCGAAGGCAAAGGCGCGCGCGCCGGGGATGGCCTGGAACTTCCGCGTCCACTCCGCGGCGAGGGCGCTGGCGTGCAGCCCGGGGGCCTTGCGCTCCTCCCACGGCTCGAGGCCCACGAACATCATCGCGGCGTTGGGGAAGTTCAGCGAGCTGAGGAGATTGAAGCCGGCCACGCCGACGGCGGAGCGTATGCCGGGCGTGGCCAGCACGATCGCCTCGACGTGCTTGAGGATTTCGTCGGTGCGTTGGAGCGACGCCCCCTCGGGAAGCTGGACGGCCACGAACAGGTAGCCCTTGTCCTCGTCCGGGATGAAGCCGCCGGGCACGTGCCGGCCGAGCAGCAGGATGCCGCCGACCACCGCGACCAGCAGCAGCATCGAGCGGGTGGCCTTGCGGGCCAGGCCGCCGACGACCGCGCCGTACCGCCCGATGAGCCAGTCGAACAGCCGGTTGAAGCCCCGGAAAAACGCCGCGATCGGGCCTTTGCCGGGAGTCGGGTTCTTCAGCAGCATCGCCGACAGCGCCGGGCTAAGCGTGAGCGCGTTGATCACCGAGAACACCACCGCCACCGCGATGGTCAGGGCGAACTGGCTGTAGAGCTGCCCCGTCACGCCGCCCATGAACGCCACCGGCACGAACACCGCGCAGAGCACCAGGCCGATCGCGACCACCGGCCCCGACACCTCCTTCATCGCCTGCCGCGTCGCCTCGACCGGCGTCAGGCCGTGCTCGAGGTGGTGCTGCACCGCCTCGACCACGACGATGGCGTCGTCCACCACGATGCCGATGGCCAGCACGAGGCCGAACATGGTGAGGACGTTCACGCTGAAACCCAGCACCGGGAACAGGATGAACGCGCCGAGCAGTGACACCGGCACGGTGAGCATCGGGATGAGCGTGGCGCGCAAGCTCTGAAGGAAGAGGTACACCACGAGCAGCACCAGGATCACCGCCTCGAACAGCGTGTGAACGATCTCCTCGATCGAGGCCGCGATGGGCAGCGTGGAGTCGAGGGTGACCTCGTAGTCCAGGTCCGGCGGGAA
>CALJWR010000034.1 GCA_937976685.1 uncultured Verrucomicrobiae bacterium | reverse complement strand
CTTCGATGTGCTGATGACGGTGATGGGAGTGATTTTAACCATTGTCATCCTCGGGCGCTCGTCCCGATCAGAATTCTCTCTGCTGTCCACTGAAGCTCGAAAAATGCGTCTTTTTTGACGGGCTGTTAGACCCGATTGCTGCCCGCCTCGAGGCGCGCAGCAGGTAGGGGAACAGGCGGGCCGTGCAATTGGAGGGGGCCGCAGATCGAGCTCATTCCCGCATTGCGTGGGACCCAGGGCGGTATAAAACGGGGCCATGCAACCCCACGTTTCTCCCGCCCGGGCGCGGCTGTCGCGCCGAGAGTTTTTGCAGCGTGCCACCGGCTCCGTGCTGGCCGCCGGTTTGGCCCCGCGGTTTCTGCCCGCCGGAGTGCTGGCCGCCAACGGTCAACCTGGCGCCAACGACCGCATCGGCATCGGCTTCATCGGCATCGGCCGGCAGGGTTCGGCCCTGCTCCAAGGGGCGTTGCGCCGGCCGGCGACGCGGGTGGTGGCGTTTGCCGATGTGAACCTGCCGCGGGCGCAGGCCATCGCCGCGAAGCACCAGGTGGTGGCGGTGCAGGATTATCGCCGCCTGCTCGAGCGCAAGGACGTGGATGCCATCTTCACGGCCACCCTGGATCACTGGCGCTCGCTGGTGGTCATCCATGCCTGCCTGGCCGGAAAGGACGTTTATGCCGAAAAGCCGCTTACGCTCACCATCCGGGAGGGGCGGTTGATGGTCCGGGCCGCGCGCCGGTACGGGCGGGTGGTGCAGACCGGCAGCCAGCAGCGCTCGATGCGTGAAAACATCGTGGGTTGCGCACTGGTCCGCAGCGGCGCCATCGGCCGGATCACCAAGGTCTATGCCCAAAACTACCCCAGCCCCTAGGAATGCGCCCTGCCCGGGCAGCCCGTGCCCGAGGGGCTGGACTGGGAACGCTGGTGCGGCCCCGGACCGCTGGTGCCGTACCACCCGGACATCTACGCGCCCCGCGCCAACCCGGGTTGGATTTCGTTCCGACCCTGGTCCGGCGGCGAGGTCACCGGCTGGGGCGCGCACGGCTTTGACCAGATTCAGACCGCGCTGGGCATGGACGAAAGCGGCCCGGTCGAACTGTGGACCGACGGCGCGAAGTTTGCGCCGCCCACCTTCACCGCCCCGGAGGGCCGGGACCGGGCGGACAAAATCTGCTGCGTGCCCCGGGTGTTCTTCCGCTACGCAACCGGGGTCGAGGTCGAGATGACCGGCGAGCCGGTGGGCGGGCGCATCTCCGGCGGGCGCATCTCCGGCGGGCGCATCTCCGGCGGCGGCATCTTCGTGGGCGAGAAGGGGCGCATCCGGATTGACCGGGGCATCTGCCGTTCCGAGCCCGACGAGGAACTGGCGGAAAACGCCGTGCGCGCGGCGCGGGACCAGGGCGGCGACCACATTCAGAACTGGTACGACTGCATCCGGAGCCGGCAGCGGCCGCGGGCGGACATCGAGTTCGGCCACCGCACGGCCACACTCTGCCACCTGGTAAACATCGCCCGCTGGACCGGGCGGCGGCTGCGGTGGGACCCGGTGAAGGAGGAGTTTATCGGCGACCCGGTGGCCAACGCCTATCTGGACGCTCTCGCCAAAGCCTGCGTGGCCTTCGGTCGCCTGATCGCCCGCGTTTGGGAACAGCCCATCGAGATCATCCGGGCGGTGATCGAATACATGAAGGTGGCCATCCGGGCGGTCGGCGAATTGGCCCAGGCAATGGTGTTGCTCGCCCAGGGCCGGTTCGGCGAGGCGAAGGACAAGGCGAAAGCGGCGGGCGTCGAGATCGCGGGCGCGATGAAGGCCCTCGCCAGTTCCGTGCTGTCTTCCTTCGGCGAGACCGGTGACGCCCTGCTGGACGCCTTCACCGCGCCCTACGAGGGCGCAGCCCGGACCGTCGAGACGTTCATCGAGGAAGGGAAGACGGGGTTCGAGGAACTGCAGCGGGCTTTCATGTCGATCTGGTTCCCGCCTTCCTTGCCATCCACTCCGGTCGCGGGTCGTGGGACCGACCTCGAACTCGACCCTGCCGATGATCGGCGCCAGCAGATCGCGCGCGAGTAGCGCGAGGCGGAGTTCGCCCTGCGCCAACAACGACAGGTGGTGGCCGATGAGATGGCCCGGCTCGATTCCGACTTCGCCACACGCGAGGCCGACAAGTACCGGCAGCGCATCGACCTACTGCGGCAGGAGATCGGCCTCATTGACCTGGAGATTGAACGACTGCACGAACGCCTCGCCGTCGAGCCGGACGCTGATGTCCGCGAAAACCTCACCCAGTCCATGCGCGGCCTGGAAGGCGAGCGGCACGGCGTTCAGACCCAACTGAACCGCGTCGAGAACGCGCCTGACCCGTACTCCTACCGCGACCAGATGCTGGCCACGATGGCCGAACTCGAAAACCAGATGGGCACCACCGCGCAGTCGGTCGCCCGCCAGTTCGGCAACGTGATCGGCAGCGCCATCGACGGGGTTCAGCAGGGGATCGAGGGCCTCATCAAAGGCACGATGGACTGGGGTGACGCCCTGCGGAACATCGGTTCCGCGATCATCAGCGGCGTCATTTCGGCCATCAGCCGGATGTTCGCCGAGTGGATCGTCAGGCGCGCCCTCATGGCCGCCAAGAACATCGCCTTCAGCACGTCCGAAGGCGCAGCCGATGCGGCGGCCAAGGCTCCCGGCGCCCTGATGTCCTCCATTTCGAGCTACGGCGTCGCGGCCCCTGGTCGGCACGGCGGCGCTGATCGCGGCCATCGCCGCCATCGGAGGCGGGTTCGCCGAAGGCGGCATCGTGCGCGGTCCCGGCGGTCCGACGGATGACGCCATCCTGGCCCGGCTCTCGAACGGCGAGGGCGTCCTGAACGCCGCCGCAGTCCGCCACTACGGCGCGGGCGTGGTCAACGCCATGAACAATCGCACCGCCCGCTTCTACACCCAGCCACAGGGCGCAGGCTCTGCCCAAGACACTCGCGCTCCGCGCACCGCGGCGGCGGGGTCGGCTTCAAGCCGCTCCGCCGCCGTCAGCCTGGTCCTGGTGGACTCGCGCAACCAGGCCCGCCAGTTCCTCGAATCGGCCGAGGGCGAGGCCATGCCGGTGGACATCCTCCGCAAACGCCGGATGCAGTTTGGCGTCCCAACTTGATGCCCCTCGCCACCGTCAACGGCCACGTCTTGCTGCCGCACTACCCGGACTGGCCCCGGAACGTGCAGCGGGCGCGGGTCTGGCAGACCGGCGTGGACCGAGCCCTGACCGGGTTCCAGTCGCGCCTGGCCCTGCGCCCCGGGCCTCGCGAGCGCCTGAGCTTCCGGGTCGAGTCCCGGGATGCCGATGACCTGACGCTGCTCTTGGGCCGCGTGAACGCCGCGCTCAAAGCCGGGCTGGCCTGTGTCCCCAGTTGGGGCCGCGGCATCCCCTTGGTCGCCGCCAGCGGCGTAACCCACCCGGCCTATCGCGGCCAGTGCTACGCCGTCTTCAATGACTGGTTGTTGGGCGAGAACCGCGCCCAGGTCCCCAACCTGGAGTTCGAGTTGTCGCGCATCCCCGCGGTGGACTGGCTGGGCACCGCCGCCGCGTTGAACGGTGAAGTCAACCCCGTCGCGGCTCTGGCTGAACTGTTCACCGACTCCCGCTTCGGGGCCGGGCTGCCGGTGACGCTCCTGGACGCCGACGGCTGGGACGCGGTCGCCAGCCAGCTCGCCACCGACGAGTTCAGCGTCACCGTGTTCCTCGACACCGCCAAACGCCTCGACGCGCTGCTGAACGACTTCCTCGAATACCTCGACGCCGCCTTGTTCCACACGCCGGACGGCAAACTGAGCCTCCGGCTCCTGCGCGACCCCGTCGGGCCAGTGACGATCGACACGGACGCGCTGCTCGAAGCTCCCGACCTCACCGCGCACGGTTGGACCGAGACGGTCAATGCGGTTGTGGTTCGGTTCCGCAACCGCGACCGCGGCTGGCAGACCGATGCCCTGACCTGGCGCAATCCCGCTGCCTACGCCGTCACCAGCCGGCCCCTGACCCAGGCCATCGAATGTGACTGGATCACCGACCCCGCCGTGGCCTGGAAGGTAGCGATGGCCTACGGCAAGAGCCGCAGCCTGCCCTGGCTCGACGGCCGGCTGCGGGTCCGGCGCGGCGTGGGGGCCGACCTGCGTCCGGGGGACACCGTTTCGCTGACCTACGCCCACAGCGGCATCGACGCGGTCCGGTTCCGAGTCCTGGCCGTCGAAGCTCCGGGCCCGGACTCGGCGGAGGTGCTGCTGACCGTCCGCGAGGACACCACCCACCTGGTGGTCGATGACTACCCGGTGCCGGTGGATGAGGCGCTGGCGGCCGTACAGTACTCGCCGCTGCCCTGTCATGACGTGCTGGTGTTCGAGCCGCCCTTTGCCTGGACCGCTGATGCGAACCCCGCGGCTGCTCGTGCTACCGGCTCGCGGGGAGCGGTTGTCGAGCGGGTTCACCCTCTGGTGGGAACGGGCCACGGAAAGCTTCACCACTGCCGGCACCGGCCAAGTGTTCGGGCGTCGGGGCACGCTGAACGGCGCTCTCGATGCCACGGGGTGTCTGTACCACGAAGGCGGTCTCGACGTGGCGTTCAACAGCCCCGATGACATGCCCTGCGACGAAGGGGTGGGGACCAAACGGTTCCTGATCTTCATCGGCGACGAAATCCTCCTGGGCTGGGAACCGACGCTGGTGAGCGCCGGACGCTACACGGTGAACGTCCTGCGGGCGCAGTACGGCACGACGCGCGGGCAGCATCCCGTCGGCGCCGAGTGCTGGTGCGTCCAGTTGGCCGAACTCACCCTGCTCGAATGGGCGCCGCCGAAGGATGCGGTGTCCGTGGGCCTGAAGGTCCAGCCCCGGCTGCTCCACAGCGAGGTCAGCATGGCGGCCGTGGCGAAGGTCACGCGCGCCATTCAACGCCGTTCACTCCGCCCCTTGGGGCCGGCCAACCTGACCGCCAACGGCGACGGCGCGCACCCGACCTACGCCACCGGGCAGGATGTCGCCCTCGACTGGACCTTGACCAGCGAGGCCCGCGCCGGCGGCGACCCCGAGGTGGACCTCGAATGCCGCGCCGACGCCTGCGTGCTCGAGCTCTGGGCCGGCGGTGTCCTCAAAGCCACGTTCACGGTCACCCAGGAGGGACCGTACACCCTGACCAACACCGCCCTGATCGCGGCGCTGGGCAGCGAAACCGATTTCAGCGTCCGGGCCTACCTCGCCCTGGGAAGCTACCGCAGCCTGGACTCCGACGCTATCACCGTCTGCAAAACATGAGCACCATCGCCCCCCAGCCGTTTGAACGATGTCAGCAACGCGGCCCTGTTCCGCGAGTTGACCGCCGACAACTTCACCATTTTCGCCGAGGAAATCGCCAAGCGCGTGGCCACCTGCCAGAAAGGCAGCCCGACGACAGTCGTCGGCCCACCGACCAGCGGGACGCCTGTGTCGGCCGAGTTCTGGCGCGATCCGATGGGCGGGGAATGGGTCTGCGCCGGAGCCGGGACACCGGGGACGTGGCGGCAGATCAGGCCGGCGGCGGTGACGGCTGACCCCTCATCGGGCACGATTCCGACCGGCTACTTGATCTGGGCTCGCAGGCGACTTGAACCTGCGCTCGTCAGGTGGTTTTCAGCACCGAAATGTTTGGCAAATGTTTGGTTCTGCGCCTTTCTGGCGTTTACTGGCGAAAACTGGAACATGGGAGGGGCAGGATTCAGAAAACGTGACAGGAAAGCAGAAAAGCCGCTGGAGACCAGCGGCTTAAGTTGTTGCGGCGCAACGGAAATTGGTTGCGGGGGTTGGATGTGAACCAACGACCTTCAGGTTATGAGCCTGACGAGCTGCCGGGCTGCTCCACCCCGCGTCTCATGACCGAGGGAAGCTAGGGCGAGTGTCCGGGTACTGGCAAGCTTTTTTCGTTGGTGTTCCGTGTTGTCACTTGGTGGGGGAGAGGATCACGACTCAAACAAACCGAAAAGTACGGATGAACCTCGCCCGCGGACGGTCGCTTACCCCGTCTCCATGAGTGGCACCGCTACGGTAGCCGGTCGCTTGGGCTTGGTACATGACCTCGAACCAGCCATCCCGGAACCGACCCGCGCGGCGGGACGTCAGCCCAATTCCCGTGCCTTCGCCGCCCCCGAGACGCTTGGCTCGCCAACAACCGACACCGCTGCACCGTCCAGCGTTGGCGCACCCTGCTCTGGCTGACCGCCCCTTCCGTCCGGACCTCCACGTCCTCTTGAGCGACGGCGATGAAGGCTTGGACCGGCTGGGGGAAAACCACTTCCCCCGCCGCCTCTGGCGGCTGGATCGCCGGCATCTCGGCCGAGCCGTCCGCGCCTTCACCGGGCCGGATCAAGCCGAGTTCCGCCGCCTCATGGCGCCCCGCGGGAACGCCGACAGCAAGGAGGCGCTGGAGGCCCTCCGCACCGGTCCTCGGCGGCACCGACGGTCCAGGGAGTCTCGCGCCCTCTTCCGCTACCTCTTGGGCAACCGGGAGGGGATTTACGCCTGGCGGCAAGTCCCCGCGGCCCTCCGGCGCGGCGGCGGCCGCACCCCGCCCGGTCAAGGCAGGCTCCGGCGCCGTGTAGAAGACCCGCCAGATCGCCATCCACCGCCGCTGCAAACCCGAAGGCCGGAGTTGGCATCCGGTGCCAGCCGCCCGGCTGTTGGCCCTCCGGAAACTCCACGTCCGGCGCCAGCGTGGAACGCCTGGTGGAAAACCAAACCCCGATTTCACCTCAAAGCCAACCCGCCTTGATCCCCGCCCATCCGACCGTTGACGAACACTGCCGAGGCCCGACGTGCCGGCCCTTTCGGTTTGACCCTGAACATAAATGGCCTAGCGTGCGTCCAACCGCGCGCGAAAACGCGCTTATCGTCTTATGAATCAGAAATCGAACCTGCAATTACCCGGTGCCGAGTCGCGCCGGAGTTTCATCAAGAAGGCTGCCACCGCCAGCGCCGTTGTGGCTGGCGCCAACCTCTTCAAAACACCTGTCTATGGCGCGGACTCCGCCCCCTCGACCGGCCGCGTCATCGGCGCGAACGACCGAATTGTGTTGGGTATCGTGGGGCTCGGCGGGCAGGGCATGTTCCACCTCCGCACGGCGAAATCTCTGGCGGAAAAGAGCAACGTGGCCATCGGCGCGGTCTGCGACCTTTGGAAGAAACGCCTGGACGGCGCCAAGGCTGAGGCCGGCAGCAACCCGAAGACCTACGACGATTACCGGAAGATGCTTGAGGACAAGGACATTGACGCCGTCCTCTGCGCCACGGTGGATCACTGGCACGCCCGCGTCTCGATTGATTCGATGAAGGCCGGCAAACACATCTACGTGGAGAAGCCGATGACCCGTTACCTGCCCGAGGCATTCGAGGTGTGGGATACGGTGAAAGCCACCGGGAAGGTGTTCCAGGTCGGGTCGCAGGGCTGTTCGGACGCGAAATATCAGAAGGCGGCTGAGCTGGTGAAGGCGGGAAAGATCGGGCCGCTGGTGCTCGGGCAGGGCGCATACATGCGCAACAACCCCAAGGGCGAGTGGAACTACTCGATTGATCCGGACCTCAAGGCCGACAACGTCAACTGGCGCGCGTGGATGGGCACGGACATCAAGAAGCAGGTGGACTTCAACGCGGATCACTTCTTCCGCTGGCGCAAGTACTACCCCTATTGCGCCGGGTTGCTGGGCGACCTCTTCCCGCACCGGCTGCATCCCTTGGTGCTCGCGACCGGTAATCCGGAGTTCCCGCTCCGGGTGGCCGCCCTCGGCACCAAGAAGATCGGCACCGACAAGAACACGCCGGGCACCCCGGTGCGCGATGTGCCCGAATGCCTGACGCTGATCGCCGAGTTCCCGAACGGCTACTCGCTGATGGTCTGCTCCAGCTCGGTGAACGAGGTCGGCGTGCCGGATGTGATCCGTGGCCACATGGGCACGCTCTTCATCGGCGGCAACAAGGTTGAACTCAAACCCGAGCGGCCGTTCAGCGAGGACATTGACCCGGAGACCTACGACAACCTTGTCCCGGTGGAGGATGTGGGCGTTCACCAGGCCAACTGGTATTCCTGCATTCGCACCAACAAGCTGCCCAACGCCAACATCGAGCTCGCCATCCGCGTCCAGACGGTGATTTCGCTGGGTG
>CALJWR010000033.1 GCA_937976685.1 uncultured Verrucomicrobiae bacterium | reverse complement strand
CTTCGCTGGACCGCCGGCTGGCAGCCGGATGTTCGTGCCGCCCGAAACGCCTGGGCTGGAGGGGGTTCCCAGGTCTGCTCACCCGTCCGACGGAGGTGACATGCTGGAGAACGCCATCCCGCTCCAACAGCCGCTTCGCGGTGGTTGGACTCCCTCGATCCAGTCTGGCCTTGCCTTGTTCCCGGCGGAGACTCTGTTTCTGATTGGGGGCGCTGTTCTGCCCCTGCTTGGCTTCGGGTTGCTCCTCCTGCATTGGGCAGTTGGGGGAATTCGTCGCGGCCAATTCCACTACAGCGGCGGCTGGCTCCATCGGCGTCATGATGGATGGCTGTTTTGGGCAGTGACCGTGTCCTGCGCCGCGTCGGGCTTGGCCATCATGCTCGCGGCCACCTGGCTGGCGGTGGAATTGTTCCGGTGACCTTGCACTGACCGAATCCGTTCGCGGCAAACCGGCGAAGAATGTCGGTTCCTGGAATCGTCACCAGAGCGTTGGTATCGCGGAACGGGTGGGAATTGGCGCAACGACAAACCACGGTCCCCAAACCACCTCCCCCGCCCTCTTCTCGGCGAAGGGTTGCAAGTAGAAGCAGGTGGCTCTTTTCCTGCGCGCAACCGTTGGCAGACCTCACGGCGCGCGGTTTTAGAGGTGACGCGCCTTTCTCTCAAGAACCGCACCACCCGGGTTGGAGCTTGTCCGGCGACGGCCAAGGCCGGAGACTCGCAGCATGTCCAGCGCGTCCACACCCAACTCTGCTGGGCTGCCCATGACCGCGAAATGGGACCCGGAAAAACAGCGCCGCGAGAGCGAGTTTCTTCGGGAGCTCGATCGGCGGCCCTGGCGCGAACGCCTGCGCGGCTATTACCAGTTGACCGGCCCGGCCTGGATGCAAAGCGCCATGACCCTCGGCGCGGGCAGCGCGGCGGCGTCCGTGGTGGCGGGCGCGTTTTACGGTTACACGCTGCTCTGGGTGCAGCCGGTGGCCATGCTGCTGGGCGTCTGCATGATGGCGGCCGTGGCGAACATCACCCTCACCAAGGGCGAGCGTGCCTACCTCGTTTTCAAGCGCGAGCTCCATCCATCGGTGGCGTTTCTGTGGGCGCTGGCCACGATCGTCTCGACCGTGATCTGGCATTTCGGTCAGTACGCCCTGCTCGGCGGTGCGGTCTGGGACCTGGCCAACGTGGCGGGAATCGAGAACCGCGATGGCTCGCGCGGCGTCGAGACGCTGGTGCGCTTCGCGGGCGGCGCGCTGATCCTCGCCATCAACATCGCGCTGACGTGGAACTACGGCTCGAAGCCGGCCGGGATCCGCGCGTACGAGACGTTCCTGCGCTGGATGATCCGGGTCACGATGGCGGCATTCCTCGTCGTGGTTCTCGTTCAAGTGTTCAAGGGACGCCTTGATTTCGCTGCGATCTTCAAAGGCTTCCTCACCTTCCAGATTCCGGACCGGCCGGGGGCGTTGACCACGGTGCTCGGAGCGATCGGTGCGGCGGTGGGCATCAATATGACCTTCCTCTACCCCTACTCGCTGCTCGCCAAGGGCTGGGGCCCGGCCCACAAGGGTCTCGCGCGCTTCGACCTCGTCCTCTCGTTGCTGGCGCCGTACGTGATCCTGACCTCGCTGATCATCGTGGGCATGGCAGCCACGGTGCATCAGCCGCCGTTCGGCACGGTGCTGGGGCCGGAGGTAACCACCGCGAACCTCAAGCCCATCCAGGCCGCGCAAAGCCTGGCGGGTGTCTTGGGCACCTCGCTGGGTCGCATCGTGTTCGATCTCGGCTTCATCGGCATGGCGTGCGGGGCGATCAGTGCGCACATGGTCTGTTGCGGCTTTACCGTGTGCGAGATGCTGGGCCTCGAGTACACCCCGGCGCGCTACCGGTTGTTCACGCTGACGCCCGCAATCGGATTGCTGGGAGTCATGATTCCCAATCCGCTCTGGTTGCCCATCCTGGCGTCGGCGGTTGCCTTCACGATGCTGCCGATCGCGTACTTGGCGTTCCTGATCCTCAACAACAAACGCAGCTACCTCGGCGACGCCGTCGGGCGGGGCTGGCGTCGGACGGCGTTTAACACCATCCTCGTTGTGGCACTGGGCATGGCCGTCGTGGGCGCCAGCATCCGGATCAAAACTGGAGTGGTGGACAAGCTGTGGCCGCCCGCCCCGGCGGCCGCGGCCCGTTGAGAGGCGACGGATAAAGCGGAAGACGGGCATTTCTTGATATGGCTGAACGACTGCAACTCGATTCGGGCGCACTGCTGGACGCGCGCGGCGCGGCCTGGTTTGCGGCGGAAGGCGCGCTCGCGGTGTCGGACCTGAACTTCGGCTTCACGGCCACGGGCGGGCTGCGCGGACCGCTGGGCATGGCCCTCGGTCCGGACGACTTGGCGTTCCGGCTGGCCGAACTGCTGGCTGATTACCACCCCGTTTGCACGGTCGTTTTCGGCGACCTCGTCCCCGCGGGCGGCGAGTCACCGATGATTGAGAACGCGGTGAAGACGTTGGTGGCCACGGTCGCCTGCTACGGGTCGCTCGTCGTGGTCACGCCGAATCCCGACGCGCGGATGGCGCCGTTGAAAAAGCGTTGGAGCCTCAACCTCGAAGCGGTGCCGCAATACGAAACTGGCCGGTTGCTCTTCGTTTCCGGCCTGGACGGTTCACCCCCGCCGGCCGGAGCCGGGACAGCGGCCGCGGCGGAGGGTCGTCTGCAAGTGATTGGCGGCCTGCGGCCGGAAGTAGCGTTACCGCAGCCGGGAGCCTCGAAACAGCGGCCTCCCTGTTTCGTGGCCACGCCCACCCGCTTGTTGTTGCCGGCCTTCGCGGCGGCCGGAGGCAACGACATCCGCGGAGAAAAACTGGCGGGGCTCCTCGCGGGTGAAGCGGACCGGACGCGCGTGCTGGCCATCACGGGACAGCGCCTGCTGCCGGTCCCGTGGAAGCTGGATCAGGGCTGAACTGGCCGCTGGCAACCCACCCTGCGCCGCCCAGAGCGGTAGGCGGCGACACGCCGTGCCCGGAGCCTCGTCGCGACTACAGCCCTTCCACCACCCGGAAGTAGGCTTCCGTCGCGGCGCCCAGGCTTGGCACCTCGACCATCGCCGCGCCATCATGCTCCGTGAGCGTCGCCGGCTGAGCCTGCCAATCGGAGCCTGACGCGGCCAGCGACCCTGCGCGCAGCACGCGAATCTGTCCGAGCCGGTCCGGCGTGATCGGCTGACCGTCGGCGCTCGTGACGCGGAAGCGCAGGGCGGAATCGGCCAGCCGTTCCACCGCGCCGAGTAGCAGCGGCTTGGGCGCGGGCAGGCTCACATCGTAAGCGGCCATCTCGGTGGTGCCGCGCACGAACAACCTTCCGTTCGCGATGGCGGGAGAATTCCACGCGCGCCCGTTCACCGCTTGGAACCGGGCGCGTTCCCGGTAACCCGTCGGATCCGGCTCGACGACCACGATCTCCCCGCTTTCGGTCAGAGCCAGGATACAGTCGTTCACGAGCAACGTGGCCCCGAGGCCGAAACCATCTTGCGACCACTTCTCCGCCCCGGTCGCGAGGTCCACACACTTCAAGGGCGCGGAGTAATGCAACGCCTGTCCGTAAAGGCCGTACACGTGGCCGTCCTTCGCCACGGCAGTGCTCCAGTGGTTCATCAGCGCGCCGCGGCGCCGCCAGAGCTGCGAGGCGGCAAAGTGGTCGCCGCTGCGGGCTATTCTGACGGCCGCCGCGCCGACACCGTACGCGGCCGAGCAATACACGATGTCGCCGTCCACGACCGGCGACGCGCCGGTTGAGGTGCTGTAGCTGAAGGCGTACCGCCAGAGTTCGCGGCCATCGTCGGGCGCCAGCGACACCAGCCCGTTCTGCGTCAGGAAGATGACCTGCGAAACCCCGTGCAGCATCGCCGGCACGGGCGTCGCGTGGGTCATGCGCTCATCGCTCGTCCGCCACGCCAGCCCGCCGGTGTCGGCATGAAACGCGGCCAGCCGGCGCGGGCCGGCGTTGACGTTGAGCAAGACCAGGTCGCCCGCGAGGACGGGCGACGCGGCATTCTGCCAGGCGATCACACTGCCACCGAACTCCGTCCGGAGGTCCTTGCTCCAGACCACGGCCCCGGAGGCCGCATCCAGACAGAGCAGATCCAGGTAGCTGCCGAGGACGTACACCCGGCCGGCCTTCACGACCGGCGTGGAGCGCGGACCGTCGTCCGCGCCCACGCCACCATTCGGATAACTCGCCGTTCCGACGGCCCGGTTCCACAACATCGCGCCGGTCTCGGCCGAATAGGCGACACAAAACTCGAGCGCCTGATCGCCGACCGTTCGCGACACCTGGGTGAACACCCTCCCCTCGCTGACCGTGACGGAGGACAAACCGTTGGTCAGAGGGACGCGCCACAGCCGCTTCGGCCCGCCCGCCGCCCAGTCGAGACTGATGCGCTCCGTCGCGACGCCGTTGCCGGACGGCCCCCGATAAAACGGCCAATCCTCGGCCTGGCTCGCCACCCCGATGATCAGGACTCCAAATGCAAAGGTCAGTTGCCCCTTCAGGCTTGTTGGATTCCACCGTCGGCAAGAAACGCACTGCATGACCAAGGATTGCGCGTCCCCGACGACGGTCAAACCGGCCGGTTGACGCCCATCCTTGGCGCCCATAGCTTGAGCTA
The DNA here is from genome assembly GCA_937976685.1 of uncultured Verrucomicrobiae bacterium. GTDB lineage: Bacteria > Verrucomicrobiota > Verrucomicrobiia > Limisphaerales > J093 > JADJWF01. Next base: position 1,322 of record CALJWR010000033.1, on the reverse strand, counting down.
CGATATGAAAACGCGCGCGCATTCGGCAGCCTGGATCGGGGGTCTCTCCGGCGGCGTGGTGGTGCTGATATTCAGCATCGGGTTGGTCCTTCTTGAAGCCCACCGGCTGCGCTCCGAACTCACCCGGCTCAAACAAGATGCGCCGGACTCCCGGCGCGCGCGGGATGCCGCGGAGGCGGATCTGGCACTGCACCGCGATCAAGTGGCGGATTTGCGGCGGACAGTCGGGCGAATGCAGGATGACACCGAAGCAACACCCGCCGCTGGCCCGATGCGGGCGCGGATCGTCAGGGGAAATCAGATCGTCGGGGCGGGCTGGGTCTTGACGGGAACCAATGCTGTGACCGGCCTACCGGAAGTGAACGTGGTTCTCGAGGCGCCCGTCGGGCCCCCGGCAACACCGGTTGAGACACCGGCAGCCACCCCGGCTCCCGCGACGCGCGAGTATTGGTATGCGTACTGGTACCAACAACCGCTGTACCCGTGGGGCGCGGTGGTCAGCGGCTACCCGCCCCCGCCGCACTGCACCAACGATGCGCCCGGCTTCGCCCCGCCGCCGCCAGCAACCAGCCAGCCGTCCGCAGCCCCGGCACCTTCTCCCGCGGCCAGCGTCGCGACACCCGTAAAGGGCCCGCGCGTCACGCGGACGCTTCCCTTTCGGCCATCGCCTTCTCCTCCCGTGAAGCCGATGCCACCGCCCTATCACCTCAACGCGCCCCCGGCGCTTGAGCGAGCCCCAGCCCTCGCCGCTCCGCTCCCAAGCGCGACACCGAAGGCGGCGGCGGTCCCTACCGGGCCCGTGGCAAACCGGGTGCCAGCGCCAGCCCCTCGAATCCTACCGTTGCCCAATCGCCCGCTCTGAACCCCATGCGTCCACCCTTTCACCGCCCCGCGCTCGAGCACCTGTTCCTGACGCGGCGCGAATTCTTGCATCGGTGCGGGATTGGCTTCGGTGCGCTCGGCTTGGGAACGTTACTCGGACCGCAGACGGCCGCCGACACCACCACTTTGGATTCACCCCTGGCGCCCAAGGCCCCGCATTTCCCGGGCAAGGCCAGAAGCGTCATCCACATCTTCGCCAACGGCGGCGCGTCGCACGTGGACACGTTCGACCCGAAGCCCGAGCTGACCAAGTGGCACGGCAAGAAGCTGCCGCTGGAACTAAAAACCGAGCGCAACACCGGCACGGCTTTTGGCTCGCCCTTCAAGTTCAAGCAGTATGGGCAGTGCGGCCTGGAGGTCAGCGAGCTGTTCCCGCACGTCGCCGAAAGCGCGGACGAGTTGTGCGTCATCCGCTCGATGCACGCCGACGTGCCCAACCA
>CALJWR010000032.1 GCA_937976685.1 uncultured Verrucomicrobiae bacterium | reverse complement strand
GTCTTCGAGCGACAACTCGATGTGCGCCGCCTGATCACGCACGAGTTTCCGCTCGAACAAACCGCGGACGCCATTCAACTGGCCGCCAATCCGCAGCCCGACTCCCTGAAGGTCGTCGTAGCCGTGGACCGCCGGTAGCGGCGAGGTTGCCACTCTGGCGCGTTGCCGGCGGTCGTTGCGCGCCGGCGACCCGATCGCGAGTCGCGCCCGCTCAGCCGCGCAGCCGCTTCACGAAACGTCCGATTCGTTCCAGCGCGACTTCGATCCGATCCAGCGCCGTGGCGAAGCAGCAGCGCAGGTAGCCCTCCCCGCTGGGACCGAAGGCGCTGCCGGGCACGCACGCCACCTTTTCCTCCCGCAGCAGCCGCACGGCGAACTCCTTTGCGTCCAGACCGGTGGGCTTGATGCAGGGAAACGCGTAAAACGAGCCGCGGGGCAGATGGCACGGCAGGCCGATCTGGTTCAGCCCTTTCACGATCACATTGCGCCGCGCGCAGTACGACTCGCGCATTTCGATCGTATCTGCCTCGCCGTGGCGGATGGCTTCGAGCGCGGCTTCCTGGCTGACGATGCTGGCGCAGAGCATCGAGTACTGATGAATCGTCATCATCGCCTCGATCAACTCGGCCGGGCCGCAGGCATAGCCGATGCGAAAACCCGTCATCGCGTAGGCCTTGGAGAAGCCGTGGAGGAAGATCGTCCGCTCGGCCATGCCGGGCAGCGAGGCCACGCTCACGTGTTCGCCCTCGAACGTGAGCTCCGAGTAAATCTCGTCGGTGATGACCAGCAGGTTGTGGCGCAGGACCAGCGCCGCAATCCGCTCGAGTTCGGCGCGGGTCATCGTGCCGCCAGTCGGATTGGTAGGGAAGTTGAGCACCAGCACCTTGCTGCGGTCCGTGATGACCTGCTCGATTGCTTCCGCCCGCACGGCGAACCCATCCTCCGCCCGGCAGGCCACGGCCACGGGCTTGCCGTACGCCAGCGCAATGCTCGGCGAGTAGCTCACGTAACAGGGTTCGTGGTAGAGGATCTCGTCGCCCGGGTTGCACACGGCGCGGAGGGCGATGTCCAAGGCCTCGCTCACGCCCACCGTGATCAGGATCTGGCGTTGGGGATCGTAGCGGATGCCGAAGTGTCGCTCGACGCTCGCCGCGATGGCCTCGCGCAGCTTAAGCAGGCCGAGGTTTGAGGTGTAGGTGGTCCGGCCGCGCTCCAGCGCGTAGATGGCGGCCTCGCGGATGTGCCAAGGCGTCACGAAGTCCGGCTCACCCACACCCAGCGAGATCACGTCCGGCATCCCTTGCACGATGTCGAAGAACTCGCGGATCCCGGACCGCGGGATGGCGCGCACGTTCGCAGCGATCCAATTGGAAACGTCCCAGCCCATTTTGATTGGCCGGGAAGGCAACGGGAAAAGCCGGGGGCCGGGAAGGAAAAAGTGCGGCTCAGTGGCCGCAAGCTGACAACCCCACCTCCTTTCTCACACCCCGTTCCGAGCCGCGCTTGTCATCGCTCCCGGCGAGGGCGCAGATTCCCGGCATGACCAAAGACACGGACATCCGGGTGGTGACGGCCACACTGTTCTTTCTGCCCGTCAAGACCCGGGTGCCCCTGAAGTTTGGCCCGGAGACCCTGACGTTCGTCACTTGCGCCCGGGCCCGCGTGGTGGTGGTTGACCACCGGGGTCGCACGGCCGAGGGCTGGGGCGAGACACCGCTCAGCGTGCAGTGGGTGTGGCCGGGCCGGCTGCCTTACGAGTCGCGGCACCAGGCGCTCCAGGAGTTCTGCCGCCGGCTCGCGGGGGCATGGGTGGCCTTTGATGGCGCGGGCCACCCGTTGGAGCTCGGCGACGACTTCCAGCGGTATCGGCTCACGGAGTTGTGGCGTGAGTTCAATCACCGGTCGAACGCGCTTCCGGAGCCCATGCCCTGGCTGGCGGCCCTGGTGTGCTGCTCCCCGTTCGATCTCGCGATCCACGATGCCTATGGCAAGTTGCTCGGGCGGCCGACCTACACGACCTATGGACCCGAGTTCCTGAATCGGGACCTGGGCGAGTTCCTCGAACCGGCGACGGGAGCCGGGGTCTCTTTCCGCGGCCGTTTCCCGGCGGAGTTTCTCGCCGCGGAACCGCGCCGCCAACTCCCCGCCTGGCATCTGGTGGGTGGCCTGGACCTGCTGGATCAATCCGAACGACGGGGCGATGAACCGGACGACGGTTATCCCGTCACGCTGCCCGAGTGGATTCAGCGCGACGGGTTACGATGCCTGAAGGTCAAGCTGCGGGGCACGGACGCGGCGTGGGATTACGCGCGCCTGACGCGGGTGGGCGAAATCGCCGCTGCCCACGGCGTGGATTGGCTGAGCGCGGATTTCAACTGCACGGTCACCGACCCCGGGTACGTCAACGCCATCCTCGACCGCCTGCGCGACGAACATCCCCGGCTCCACGGAATGCTGCTCTACGTCGAACAACCCTTCCCCTACGAGCTGGAAGCGCATCCGCTGGATGTTCGCAGCGTGGCGGCGCGCAAGCCGCTCTTTCTCGACGAAAGCGCGCATGACTGGCGCCTGATCCGGCTGGGGCGCCAGCTCGGCTGGACGGGCGTGGCGTTGAAGACCTGCAAGACCCAGACCGGCGCCATCCTGAGCGCGTGCTGGGCCAGGGCGCACGGGCTCAGTCTGATGGTGCAGGACCTCACGAACCCGATGCTGGCCCAGATCCCGCACGTCCTGCTTGCCGCGCACGTGGGCACCATCATGGGCGTCGAGACCAACGCGATGCAGTTCTACCCCGAGGCGTCCGCCCCCGAACGCCGTGTCCATCCAGGACTGTACCTTCGCCGGAACGGGACGGTGGACCTGGGCAGCGTTCGCGGGCCCGGCTTTGGCTACCGGCTCGAAGAAATCCAGCGCGAACTGCCGTCGCCCGTCATTGAAGCGAGCCGCTGACACGGGAGGGTAGCGTGTCAGTCGGGCTGGCTGGCGACGAGTTGCCGCTCGTCCGCATGGGTCAACAAACCGACGGCTTGTTGCTGGCTGAGCCACACCAGATCGGTGACTTCCTCCGACCGCTCGAAGCCGTGGTCCGCGACCAGCTTCATGTTCCAGAACAGGACAATCTTGGGCCGGCCGTCGTGCTGATATGTCAGCCCGCCGGCAAACGACTCGATCCGTGCCTCGCAGCCGGTTTCCTCGCGAACCTCGCGCAACGCCGCCTCGGCCCAGTCCTCGCCGGGATCAAGCTTGCCTTTGGGCAGCGTCCACTCGGTGCCGTAGCGCTCGCGGCGGATCACGGCCAGCCGCCGTCCCTGCGAGGTCCAGCGCCAGACCAGTCCACCCGCCGCGCAAATCACCTCCGTGACCCGACTGCCCCGGAGTCCGTCCCAACTCGCGTCCTCACGGACCTCGCGCCGCGGCACGGCCGGATGGCGGCGCGGCCGGGTGGCTTCGGCCTCGCCTGAGCGGTCGCGCCGACGAGGGGCGGCGGATTCGGCCGAGGGTCTCTCGGACTTCCGACCCGCTGCGGTAGAGGCTGGAGCCTGCCTCGATCGGGCGCGAGCGGGTGATCGGTCCTTGGCTGCTCTGCGGGCAACCCGACTCTTGGGGGAGCGATTTCGCGCTTGGCGGAAGCTTTTGTTCGGCATGACGCGGAACGGATTCAACGGCGGTTTTGAACGGGCGGAGTGTGCCGCGGTGCCGGGCGCTGGCAACCTCAAGGATCGTTATTGAGCCGGGCCGCTCCGCCCAGAGCGGCCGCGCGCAGCGCCGAATCCGGGGCGATCCTGCCCCGGCGGCGGCGTGTCTTATCGCCGCCGCCAATTGATTTCCGCCCCTTGCCGCATTCTGATTCGGGGCATGGACACTTTGACCGCTGACGAAGTCGCCGCCATCCGGGCCGCTGACGGCTGGGTCAAGCTGGACGCCCTGACGGAGGCCGAAGCCGAGCTGGACCAACTGCGGCCGCAGGCCCGGGAGCACCCTGACGCACTCCAGATTCGGTGGCTGATCGCGTCCAAACGCGGCGACTGGCCGACCTGTCTCGGTTTGGCCGAGCAACTGGTTGCGGTCGAGCCATCCCGTCGGTTCGGATGGCTCCATCTGGCGGAGTCGTTGCATCGCCTGGACCGAACGGAGGAGGCTTACGACCAACTGGCGGCAGCGGCGGAAGCGTTCGCCCCCAGTGCCACAGTGTCGCTGCAACTCGCGCGCTATGCCTGTCGGCTCGGCCGGCTGGGCGAAGCGCGGCAGTGGCTGCACGCGGCATTCACGCAGGCGGAGGAATCCGGCCACGCCGAACGCTTGCGGTCTCGCGTGCAGGACGATTTGGATCTGGCGCCGCTACTTGCCACGGGGTCCCCCGGAGAGCCAGAGCCGGAGTAGCAGGATCCACCCGAGGCGGGCCGCGTTCAACCCGCGCGCGAACGTTCCACGAGGAATCGGCGCGCCATCGCCGGTGCCGCGCGGAAGCAGAAATGGGCTTGTCGGCGAGCGGTTTGCGGCTATTTTCACCGGTGTCGAAGCGCCACAGGCGCGGCGGCCGCGAGGCCGCGAATTCGACCAAGGATACCGAAAACAAACCGAAACAAATCGCAGGAGGAACGCGAATGAAGGTTAACAACTGGACACTGCGACTGGCCGCCATGGGCGTGATCAGTCTTCCGTCGGTGGCGATGGCCGATGAGGCCCTCAGCCCCGTGATGTCAGCCGTGCAGAGCACGACTCTGAGCGGTTACGTGAGCGCGTCGGCCATCTGGCTGACCGGTTCGAACGGCACCGGATCGTTGTACGGCAACGGCGACTACTCGGCGTACAACGGTATGGGCGTCGGCCCGAATTACGTTGTGGGCCGCTCCTTTGACGGCCAGGAGAAGCAGGATGGCTTCAACTTGGACGTCGTGTCGCTGGTGCTGGAGAAGCCGCTCGATGAATCCCAGTGGGCGGCGGGCTACCGGGTGCAGCTCTGGCTGGGCCCCGATGCCAGCACCCTGAACACGCTCTCGCCCAGCAGCGACTTGAGCACGGGTGACCTCGCCATTAAGAATGCCTATGTGGCGCTCAAGGCGCCCGTCGGCAACGGGCTGGACTTCAAGGTGGGCGTGTGGGACACGGTGGTGGGTTACGAAGTGGCGGACAGCCCGGCCAACCCCAACTACAGCCGTTCGTTTGGCTTCTACATCGAGCCGATCACTCACACGGGTATCCTCGCCAGCTACCAGTTCACCGACTGGTTGAGCGCGCAGGCGGGCATCGCCAACGGCCTCGGCAACCCCAAGAACAACTACGCCGTTGGTTCCGCACAGATGATCAACAGCCGTGCCGGCACCTTTGAGCAATTGTCCTACCTCGGCAGCGTGGCATTGACCGCGCCGGAGAGCATGGGCCCCCTCAAGGGGGCGACCCTGTATGGCGGTATCGTGCAGACCGGCGTGGCGTACTATGACGATCCGGTGAACTTCTACGCCGGGCTGGCGCTGCCCACGCCGATTGACAAGCTGAGTCTCGGCGTCGCGTACGACTATCGTTCGAACGGAATCTTTGAAAATTCCTACGAGAACGCGGTGGGTCTGTACGCCTCGCTGCAGATCACGGAGAAGCTTCGCCTGAACGCTCGCGGCGAATACGCCACCGGCTCGAACGGCGCCTTCGGGGTTAGCAATCCCAACGGCAAGAAGACTGAGTTGGTGGGTGTGACGGGCACGGTTGACTACGCCCTGTGGCCGAACGCGATCACTCGGCTGGAAGTCCGCTGGGACAATGATGTGTCCGGCAACGGCGTCTTCCTCGATGGTGCGGCTGAGAACGCCATTTCGCTGGCTTTGAACGTGATCTACAAGTTCTAAGCCCGAATCGCTGGTTTCTGCTACGCCCCTTCCGGTCCGCGGAAGGGGCGTTTGCTTTGGTGCGGCCCGGATTCCCTCTTCCACCAGCCGGTCCGGTTACCGATACTGCGGCCGTGCGTGATGGCTGCAATCGCGGCAAGACCGGGCTGCCCTCCCGGACGGAGCCGCTTTTTGCGGGCGACCGCTGGATTCCGCTCTGCCTCGTGCGGAATCCGCGCGCGCGGCGCTATGTCCTCCGGCTGACGGCGGAAGGCGGGGCGCGCGTGACGATTCCCCGCGGCGGTTCGGTGGAAGAGGCAAGGTCGTTCGCCCGCCGGCATCGGTCGTGGCTGGAACGCCAGTTGCGCCGTCGCGCCGAGGAGATCAAACGTCCGCGCGAGTGGTTGCCCGGCGCGCCGGTGCATTTTCGCGGCGATGCCGTTCCGCTCACCCTCGCCGAGGACCACGGGCGGCGGGAGGTTCGCTTCGCGGACCAGCAGGTCCGGCTCCGGGACGGCGAAGCGGACCTTCGCCCCGCCGTCGAGCGACACTTGTGGCAGCTCGCAGCTCGGGAGCTGCCACCCCGCGTGTTCGAGTTGGCTGCCGCCCACGGCCTGATCGTCCGACGAGTTTCGGTGCGGAACCAACGTTCCCGGTGGGGATCGTGCTCCCGGCGGGGGACCATTTCGCTCAACTGGCGGATCATCCAGGCGCCCCCCTCGGTGCGCGACTATTTGATCCTCCATGAATTGATGCACTTGCGGCACATGAATCACTCTCCCCGTTTCTGGCGGGCCGTGGCGGAGGTGTGCCCCGATTATCTCGCGGCCGAAAACTGGTTGAAGCAACACGCGCTGCTCCTGCGATGAACGACAGTCCTGACCTCGGCCGGTTGAACTGCCGCGTCCGGCAAAAAGGAATAACCCGCGGAGAGCTTCGGATTCCGCTTCCGCCCCACTTCGGCGGCACCGTGCTTCGGGAAAGCGCGACCCCTGGGCGCCGGTTCCAATCCTTGCTGGCGGCAGTCGTGCTCCTGGCAGCCTCGGCCGGCCTGGAAGCCGCCTCCGTCGGCCCGTGGGAGGTAAACCGGTTGCTCTCGCCGCCCGCCATGGAGTGGGGCGCTCGAAACGGATTGACCCGGGAGGTCTATTACGAAGGTGAACCGCTGGGCGGCCGGCCCACGCGAGTCTTCGCGTACTACGGGCGGCCGGCCGAAGGGGACGGCCCGTTCCCCGCAGTGCTGCTGGTGCATGGCGGTGGTGGCCGCGCGTTCCGAGAGTGGGCTGAGCACTGGGCGGGACGCGGCTACGTGGCGCTGGCGATGGACCTTTCCGGCAACGGACCGCAGGGACGGCTCGCAGACGGCGGCCCCAATCAGGACGATGACACGAAATTCCGCCCCTTCACTGACACTGACGTTCGCGAGATGTGGACTTACCACGCCGTCGCAGCCGTTTTGCGCGGCCACGGCCTGTTGCTGGCGCAGCCCGAGGTGAATCCGCGACAAATCGGCGTCACTGGCATCAGTTGGGGCGGCTACCTGGCATGCATCGTGGCCGGCGTGGATCCCTTTCTGGCGGCGGCGGTGCCGGTGTACGGCTGCGGATTTCTGCACGAAAACAGTGTTTGGCGGGAATCCCGCTTTGAGAAGATGCCCGCCGAGCTGCGGGACCGCTGGGTGCGGTGGTTCGACCCCTCGCAGTATCTGCCCGACGCACGTGGGCCGATCCTCTTTCTCAACGGTTCGAACGACTTTGCCTACCCGCTGGACAGCTACCGCAAGTCGTTTGAGCTCGTCCGCGGTAACAAGACCCTGTCGGTTGTGCTCAACCTCCCGCATGGCCACATCTGGACGTTTCCCGAGGTGGACGCGTTTGTGGACGCCGCGATGGGCAGGGCGGAGCCGTTTCCCCGGCTGGAGGCGCGACCAGCGCCAGACGGTCATCTGCGAGCACGTTTGAGCGACGCGCGGAACCCGGTCCAAGCGTGGCTGTACTTCAGCACCGACCAGGGCCCGTGGAAGCACCGGCGCTGGCAATCCGCCTCCGCCCGGCGGCGGGGAACGACGGTCGAGGCGAAACTGCCAGTCGAACGGCCCATCGTGACCTTTCTGGCCATCCAAGACGGCCGAGGCTTGCGGGTCAGCGCACCACACGTCGAACTGCCGGCGCCGACTGCGGACGGCGAGCCGTGAGCTCGGGAGACAAAAAGAGACTTCGCGGATAGGCCGGCGGCGCTTCTGAACGCCAACTCGGAGAACCGGAACGAGGGCCGAAAGCCGCGGCCACGGCCGCCAGAATTCGATCTTCCGAATCTTCCCTCCGGACACGCGCTCGAACTGGAGTGGGACCCTCGCGACGCGACGCCGTCCTTCTATCGAAGCCGTCACCGCCGCCCGCGCCAGAAAGATCGCCTTGGACCCGTGTCCTCTTGTTCGATCCAGACTGCCAGACACCCACCGGGCTCGCCGAGGATTCGGCCTTGGAGGTTGCTTTTGGGGCAGGGAGCAGGGGGATGCTGCCGCCGGCTGGCTTCGACCCAACGGGCGCCCGGGGTTTCCCTGGCCAGGGAAAGGCCACTCGACGTGTGTCCAGCCAAGCTCACGAAAGGATGGCGCGACGGGCGAGGTCGTGATTTCATCGGGAACCTTTTGATCATCCAATGAAAACCGCGTATTTCTCGACCCTTCGCCGCCTGTTCGGCGTCGCTGTCGCGACGACCGTCCTCATCGCTCCGGCCACGGCTGCCGACGCGCGGAAAAGCCATCGCTCGGCTCCGTTGGCCGTTGCCCGGCCGGACAGCGTCGGCATGTCGGCCGAGCGTTTGTCACGGATTGACGCGATGTGCCGTGAGGCGGTGGCGAACGGCAATCTGCCCGGCGTGGTCGCCCTCGTGGCCCGGCACGGGAAGATCGTTTATCACGAGGCCCACGGCATGGCGGACAACGCGGCGGGGCGGCCCCTGCGCAAGGACGACATCTTCCGGATTGCGTCGCAGACGAAGGCGATCACGGCCACCGCAGTCATGATGTTGTGGGAGGAAGGCCGGTTTCGCCTGGACGACCCCATCTCGAAGTTCATTCCCGAGTTCAAGAATCCGCAGGTGTTGAAGACGTACAATGACGCGGACGGCACTTGGACGGCCGAACCGGCGCGGGGCGAGATCACGATCCGTCACCTGCTCACCCACACCTCGGGGATCGGCTACGGCGTGATTGATGGCGACGAGCGATTCCGCAAGATGTACGCGCGGGCTGGCATCACCGATCTCTTCACCACGGAGCCGGTGACGATTGGCGACAGCGTCAAGAAGCTGGCGAAGCTGCCGCTGCATCACCACCCCGGGGATCGGTTCACGTACAGCGAAGGCCTCGATGTGCTGGGGTACTTCATCGAAGTTGTCTCTGGGCAGACGTTTGATGCGTTTCTGCGCCAGCGGTTGTTCGAGCCGCTGGGCATGAACGACACGGGGTTTTACCTGCCTGATGCCAAGGCCGGGCGGCTCGTGGCGGTTCAGCAGAAGGCGAACGGCCAGTGGGAACGTTATCCCGTCACTTTTTACGATCCGGACTACCCGATCAAAGGGGCGAAGACGTTTTTCTCTGGTGGCGCTGGATTGTGCAGTACGGCGCGGGATTATGCCACCTTCCTGCAGATGTACCTCAACGGCGGCGAACTGAATGGCGTGCGCATTCTGAGCCGGACGACCATCGCGACGATGATGCAAAATCAGGTCGGCGACCTCTGGGGCGGCGGGGACAAGGTGTATGGGCTGGCGTTCGGGATCGTCACGGAGAAGGGCCAGGCCAGGGGAGGGGAGGGGAGTCCGGGGACGTTCGATTGGGGCGGATATTTCAATACCCAGTACTTCGCCGACCCCAGGGAAGGGATTGTGGGCGTGCTGATGAAGCAAACACAGGGCCCGGTGACGGACGACACGGGGTGGAAGTTCCGGCAATTGGTGGGGCAGGCGGTGAATGACTGACTTTGGGGGCAGGCATCAAGCAGCCAACAAGAGCTACGGTCGGTTCCGTTGCCATGAGGGACGTCAAGATGACTTCCGCCCGCGAAGGCGCTGGATGGACCGCCGCGAGTTCTGGATACCCCGCTTTGCCTTGCGCGGGTGAGTCGTGGCCGGTACACCCATTGGCGGTTGGAACAAGGCGTTGAATCAGGGAAATGAAACAGCGGGGCGGAACGCAGCGAGTGAATCCCGGAGCCTCTCAGCCGCAGATCCGGGCAGCAAAAACCGTGTCGCTCTCGCCCGGTGAAGCGACCGATGGGGTGCTGAGGCAGAGACAACTTCAGCAGGTGGCCAGACGGGTGTTTGAGGAACTGCCGGTCGCGCCCCTCGCGAATGCTTTGGGAGTGGAGATCCAGATTGCTTTGGCGCCCGTTTTGCCGGTGGAATGGACTGCGGACGACCTCCTGAGGGCTTGCCGCTCGCGGTCCAAGGCGTGTCTGAACGAAAACGGCGCGGTGCCGAAGAACGCGGTTTGCGAGGAGTGCGTGTGCCGCGAACTGGAGGCGACGCTGCGGTCCGGCCCGACCGGATGGGAATTCACTTGTCGGCTTGGAGGCCGGCAGCTCTGGGTGGCGGTCCGCGCGGCTGATCTCACCTTGGGCATTTTGCTTTGTTCCTGGCCGGTTCCCGTTGGCGCCGAGGTGGGGCGGGAAAGAAGGGAAGCAACTCTCTCCCAGCGCGAGGACCGCTTGCCGCCAAGTAGCGATCAACCCACGAGGCCGGCGGCTGCCTCGCGCAAATGGTCCGGCGGGTCTTGGAGACGGTCTGCGGCGAACACCTGAGATCGGCGGAGGCCGAGCGGTGGCGCTTGGCGGCCCTGGCCGCCGGGGCGATGCCGGACCGCGCCAGCGGGACCGTCCCGACCGCAATCGGCCCTCACGCTGCCGCAAACCCCACCGTTCGGGTGCTCTTGGAACGGATTCACCGCGATTTCGCCCAGCCCATTTCGCTCAAGAGCTTGGCGCTCAACCTTTCAAAGAACGAGTCCTACTTGTCAGCGGCTTTTTCGGCGTGCGTCGGCGTGACGTTCAAGGCCTGCCTGACGTCGTTGCGAATCAGACACGCAAGCGGACTTCTGGCTGGCGGAAAGAAATCGGTGGAAGAAGTCGCCCGTGCTTGCGGTTACGTTGATCCCCGGCGATTCAGGCGTACGTTCAAGGAGCAGACGGGGCTGAGCCCACAGGCCCTCCAGCGCGTGGTGGCGAGCCAAACCGTTGCGGGCGAGCCGCCGACGGTAAGAAGATTATGACACTAGACCAAAGATTTTGCCCCTTGACGGCACCGGCGGGTGTGGCATCTTTCCCGAGCAGTTAGTTAACTGAAAGGCAAACATCATGATGAGCAAACAAACAACGAACCGTCTGGCACTCGCGGCGCTTTGCGGCGCCTGTGTGGTGGCAGCTCCGGTTACCAACGCAGCGATCCTCAGTGATCTGCTGGTCCCGGGGGCGACCCTCACAGTGGGGCCCCTCACCTTCGGCAACTTCACTTGGGCGACGGCGAACGGTCCTGCTGCGACCGACGTCACCGTTGTGCCGTGGACCCCCGGTGGTGACATCTATGGCATCTGCATCCAAGGTCCCCTTGGCGCGGGGTTCTTGTTCCCGCCTATCGTGGACGTCGGCCTGACCTACTCGGTGACCGCTGGGACCTCGATTATCGGTGGGCTGAACAACTCCGTAAACATCGGTGGGTTCGGGTCGCCGGCGGCGGTGTTGATCAAGGAGCGGGTGAGCGCCGATCAGGCGCTTACTCAGCAAGTTGGTTACTCCCAAGTCGGGGCGGCGAACGGTTACCTTGACTACAGCGATCCTCCGGCCGAGGGAGTTCCTCCGCAATTGATCGCTGACGTGGTCAGTTGGACGCCATTGTCACAGGTGTGGGTGGACAAGGATATGCTGTTTGTCGCTGGCAAGGACTCATTGGTAGCGGCGACCATCATCTATCAGGGCTTCACCGTGCCTGAGCCAAGCACCTACGCAATGCTGGCGGGTCTGGGGCTGGTTGGATTCGCGCTGTATCGGCGCATGAAGGCCTAACCGAAATCCCTTCACTTCGCGACCGGAGGATTTGCGTCCTCCGGTGTTTTTTTTTCCGAAAAGCGGCGAGGGAGCACATTTCGGTGGGCGGATCACAGTTTTTCATAGGTGCTGCCTGCCTTCCAGGCACGCGACCGGGCTGTGCCGGTTGATGCCACTTTTAGAGCCGCGCCAAGCCTTCTGCGGATCGGTAACGCCGGCATTCTGGCCGGCAGGTATCACCGCCGATCTGCGGTCGGCTTCGGGGCCGGTCACGAGACCGGCGTTACGGGGCCCGCTGACGTCCCGGTCGGCAGCCAAGTTGGCGCCCGATCTATCTGGGCGCCGCTCAGTTTATCGCGGGTGTTGTCGGCTTTCCGGGGCAGCCACTGGTTTTCGCCCTCTCCCGCCGCTTGCCGGGGTCCTCAATTCCCGTGGAGAACGCCGAGGGGGGAAGTCACATGCGCTCGATTTCGCTGCGATTCAAGCTGTCGCCTTGTCAACGCTTCCTCGCGCCGGTTAGCTTCGCCGCTCATTGAAAGGGTCGAGATGGAGTACAAGAACACACTGAACCTGCCGCGGACGGACTTTCCGATGAAGGCGGACCTTGTCACCCGCGAGCCGGAGCGGCTGGCCCGCTGGCGGGACGAGCGGTTGTACGAGGCGATTCAGACTGCGCGCGCGCAACGGCCGGCTTTTGTCCTGCATGACGGCCCGCCGTTTGCCAACGGAGATGTCCACATTGGCACGGCGCTGAACAAGATCATCAAAGACTTCGTGATCCGTCACAAGACGCTGGCTGGTTGCCGCGCACCTTATGTTCCCGGCTGGGATTGCCATGGGCTCCCGATCGAATTCAAGGTCAGTCAGGAGCTGCGCAAGGCCGGCCAGTTCACGGCGGACCCGGCAACCATCCGCAACGCTTGCGAGGCTTACGCGCGGAAGTACATCGAACTCCAAAGAACCCAGTTCCAGCGATTGGGGGTTTTAGGCGCGTGGGCGAATCCCTACCTGACGCTCGATAAGGAGTACGAGGCCGGGGAACTCCGCTTGTTCGCGGACATTGTGGCCAAGGGCTTTGTTTATCGCGGCCGCAAGCCGGTGTATTGGAGCATCCCGTGCCGCACGGCGTTGGCCGAGGCCGAGGTCGAGTACCGGGACCACGTCAGCCAAAGCGTGTACGTGAAGTTTCCGATCGTTGGGCAGCCCGGGTGTTTCATCCTGATCTGGACCACGACGCCCTGGACCCTGCCCGCGAACCTCGCCGTCGCGTTCAATTCGAGTTTTACCTACCTCCGGGTCCGCGCAACCAGCGCTGAAGGAGAGTTAGAAGACTACGTCATCGCGGCCCCGCTGCTCGATGCCGTGGCCGCGAAATGCGGCTGGCGCACGTGGGAGACCGTGGCCACGTTGGTCGGCGCGGATTTGGCGGATCTGATCTACCAACACCCCTTCTGTCAAAGGACTGGAAAGCTGCACGCCGGCGATGAGTTTGTGGATAGCACGACAGGCACCGGCTTCGTGCACATCGCCCCCGGCCACGGTTTGGAGGATTATCACCTCGGCAACCGGGCCGGGCTGCCGGTTTATTCGCCGGTTGACGACGATGGCTGTTTCATCCACACGAACGACCTGCCGGTCGAGCAGCAGATGCCGGCCGAAATGCTCGGCAAATCCATCCTCGAAAAACACGGCAAGAGCGAAGCCAACGAAGTGGTGCTCCATGAACTGCGCGTCCGCCGGGCGTTGTTGCACCAGGAGAATTACCACCACAGCTATCCGCACTGCTGGCGCAGCAAGACGCCCGTCATTTTCCGCGGCATGGACCAGTGGTTCATCCGGGTGGATCACGTCCCGCTGGCCGTGGTTGATGTGCCGGATCTACGGCCGCGAAGCCACTGCGAAGAGGGCGTTGGACAACCTCCTGTCCCCGCGTCCTCGACCGTGCCCGAACCGCCGCCCGTGATGCCGTTTCGGCAACTGGCGTTGCAGACCATCGGCGAGGTGGGGTGGGTTCCCGATTGGGGGGTGAACCGCATTCGCGCCGCGGTGGAATCCCGACCCGACTGGTGCATCTCACGCCAGCGTGCCTGGGGCGTGCCCATCCCGGCTTTTTACGACCCGGAAGGCAACCCAATTCTGGACGCTCGCATCATTCGAGCGGTAGCCGACCTGGTGGCGCAGCACGGCTCGAACGTCTGGTTTGAACGGACGGTAACTGAGCTGTGGCGGGCGGTGCGACCGGCGGATTGGATGGGACCTGAGGCAGCGGCAAAATCGGCCGACACACTCGATGTGTGGATTGACTCCGGTTCATCGAGTCGTTGCGTTCTGCAGAGTCGGCCGGAGTTGTTGAAACCGGTCGGGCGACGGGTCGAGGCCGGGGAGGACGCGGGCTTCGTGAAACTGCGGTTGGAGGGTTTCCCGAACACTTTCATCCTCGTGCCGCTGGGCTCGGCACAGGAGTTGCCGGCCAGCTTGGTGGTCGCCTTTGACGAAGGTGCCTTCTACTCGCAGTTCCGCAGCGGGGGTGATTCGTTCATCGCGTCGGCGCTGGATGTGGCCGGGCTGGTTCAAGCGTGCGGATTGCCAGGTTA
>CALJWR010000031.1 GCA_937976685.1 uncultured Verrucomicrobiae bacterium | reverse complement strand
CCAGTTGTGCTCGTATTCGATGGAGATGTTGCCGGCGAAGCCCTGGGCTCTGAGTTCATCGAGGACTTCCTTGATGCCGGAAACCCCCGTGCCAAAAGGAACGTCGTGGGCGTCACGTTTTCCGAATTCGTTCAGGTCCTTGAGATGGGCACTGACGATCCGGCCCTTGAGGATACGCACCGCCTCAATGGGCTTGATGCCGGAACGGGTCCAGTGACCGGTGTCCACACAGGCGCCCAGGCGCTTGTCGCGACCCTCGACCAGCCCGGCGACGTAGAGCGGGTGCCAGATCTTGTAATTCGGATTGCTCAGGCTGCCCGGGTGATTGTGGAAGCCGACGCACAGATCGAAGTCCTTGGCCAGCTTTTCGAGCGTGTTGATCGCGTCAGCCGATTCCGTGGTGATGCCGTACATGCCCATCTTCCTGGCGAACTCGAACACTTTGCGCGCGGCCGCTTCATCGGTCGGCACGCCCACCACGCCGTAGTTCACGGCCTTGATGCCATGCTGCTGGAGCTTCGCCTGAAGCTTGGCCACCACCGTGTCCACCTGGGGCGAGTTGTGATCCACGCTGAGGTTGCCGTCTTCCTTGCTCAGTCTTTGCCCCGGATAGAACTCGATCACCTTGCCGCCCGCCTGCGCGGTTTTCTCGATCGCCTCGAACGCAGTGAAGCGGTTGAAGGTGTAGGCCTGGCAGCCGATCGCGAATCCATTGATTCGGTACTCGTCCGGAATTCTGGGCTGGGCCAACGTGGTCAGGGCCGCGACCGCCACGACAGCGGCCGCGGTCAGTGAAGTGCATCGTGCTTTCATCGTCGCAGAAATGGCGTCGCCAACGGCACACCATGCGCCGCCGCGCGCGTTGAGAGAGATGGCATCCACCGTCCCGGGTACTGTCAAAGCAAAAGCCGCCGGTGCCACACGAAGCCGCCGCCCGTCCTCAGGTAACGAATTCCAGCTCCGGCGCGCGCGGGACGAATCCTTGTTCGGCACCCCGCCGCAGAAACCGCCGGATGCTCTCGCGACCACGTTCACCGTAATCCAAGGTCCAGTGGTTCACATACATGCCCACGAACCGGTCGGCCAGTTCGCGCCCCATGTCGCGCGCATACTGCAGCGCGTGCTCCACCGCTTGGGCGCGATGATCAAGGCTGTAGCGAATGCTCGCCGTCAGGATGTCCGACACCCGTCGCCGCACCCCGGGACTATGACGTTTGTGGATCACGTTACCGCCCAGCGGCAGGGGCAGGCCGTCGTTTGATTTCCCCCACCACACGCCGAGGTCTTCGCAGACCACCAAGCCCTCGTTCTGCCAGGTGAGCTGCCCTTCGTGAATGATGAGCCCCGCGTCGGCGCGCCCCTCCCGGACGGCGGCAAAGATGTGGTCAAACGGGACCACCACATACCGGGGTACGTCCGCCCCCACAAAGCCCCCTTCGCTCAGCCACAGCCGCAAGGCGAGAAAGGCGCTGGTCATCGTGCCGGGAACGGCGATGCGCCGTCGCGCGATTTCCTCCCGGCTCAGCTTCTCTTTAGCCACCAGCATCGGGCCATAGCCATCCCCCATGCTGGCCCCGCTGGGCAGCAGTGCGTACTGGTCGCAGACGTACGCATACGCGTGGATGCTGATGGCCGAAATGTCGAGTTCTCCCCGTCGGGCGCGCTCATTCAAGGTCTGGATGTCCTGCAGGATGTGCTCAAAGCGGTAGCCGTGGGTTGGGATCAGTTCCCTCGCCAGAGCATAAAACATGAACGCGTCATCCGGGTCGGGCGAGTGGCCAAGCGTCAACGTCGTTTGCGACATGCCGGCAGTTTACGGGCCCGGCCGCCCCGGTCACGGCTGAACTGGGCCCCGCCGGCATCGGTTGGAACGGTGGCGCGACGGCGATGATCGCTTTGGCCTCCCCGGCGCATTCAGATTGTCGCCTCGGGCCACCCAATTATCCGGAGCAGCGGCACGTCACGTGCTACACCAAAAAGGGCGGCGGGCACTCTGCCCTGAGTGACATCGCCGCGCCACGATTCTGTGAACACGCATCAGCATTCGAAGCAATCCGCCGGCCTGCATCGCTACTCGGCGAAGCGGATGGCCAAGCCGGTCAATTTTTTCTGCTTTGCCCCGGAAGCCCGCGAGGTGTCCGTGATCGGCGAGTTTAACGGTTGGCAGGCCGGCGCGCATCCGATGCGGCGTCAGCCGGATGGTTCGTGGTTTGTCCAGATCCCCTTGCACCACGGTCACCACCTTTACCAGTTCCTCGTGGACGGCCAACCCACGCTGGATCCACGAGCGCAGGGGATTGCGCGCAACGCGGCCAACGAGCGCGTCTCCATGATCGCGGTCAGTTGACCCCCTCCGCGCGAAGGCCGCCGGCCTTTCCTACCGAGCGCGCCCGGCCGGGTCGTCCGCGGCGATGGCCGGGGCACTGCGTCTTGCCGAAGTCCGGGCGGTTGGGGTCGGCGCGCGGACACGATGATCGAGGCGCCTTCAACGTGGATCCCCGGGGATGCCCAAGCGTCTCACCAGCCCGGGAGCTCACCGCGCACCGTGGGGAAAAGCTGCACGACTCCCGTGGCGGCGGTCGGGCGCTTGACGGTGGGGGCATCGCTCCATAGCTTCGCCGCTCCACGGGTTCCGTTCTCAAGGGTGTTCCTCCAACGTCGGCGGGAGGCCGCGGGCTCGTATTGGTTCAAAACGAAAGGCATGCAGTGAACGTTTCGGTCGAGCACATCACCAAGTGCAAGGCATTGCTCCGGATAGCGCTGGAGCCCGGCGAATTGGCGGCGGATTTCGCCCAAGTGGAGCACGATGTGCTCAAACACGCCTCCCTGCCCGGTTTCCGCCCCGGCAAGGCACCCAAGGAGCGTGTGCTCAAGGTGTTTGAGTCGAGAATCGCCGACGAAGTGAAGCGCAAAGCGCTCAACGAATCCTACAAAAAAGCCCTCGAAGAACATCACCTTCGCCCTGTAACACCGCCCGACATCGAGGAGGTCGAGTTCGGCCGGGACTCCGGCCTGCGGTATCACGCCACGGTCGAGGTGGAGGATCAGTTCGAGCTGCCAAACTATCGCGGGCTGATGGTTTCCCGCCCGAACCGGGTCGTCACCGAAGAAGATGTCAACACCGCGATTGACCGGTTGCGCGATCAACAAGCGTCCTTCACCACCGTGAACCGGCCGCTGCAACCGAACGACTTCGTGGTGGTGAACTACCGGGGGACTGTGGACGGCAAGCCGATTACGGACCTTGTACCCACCGCGCGCGGCCTCACGGAGCAAAAGAACTTCTGGATTCACGCGCAGCCAGGGAATTTTCTGCCCGGTTTCTCCGATCAACTGCTCGGCGCGGTCGCCGGGGACAAGCGCACCGTGACCGTCACCTTTCCGCCGGACTTCGTATCGCCGCAACTGATCGGACGGACGGCGGTGTATGAAGTCGAGGTGGTGGAGGTGAAAGAAAAGGTGCTTTCGCCGGTGGACGAGGCGTTCGCCAAATCGCTGGGGGCCGAATCCGTAGAACAATTGCGGGCGGGAGTCCGGAGGGATCTGGAAAACGAACTCAAATACACGCTCAAACGCAACGTTCAGGACCAGTTGGTGCGGCAGTTGTTGTCCGCCGTTTCTTTCGAGCTCCCGGAGGCTTTGGTGCAGGCGCAGACCCGCAGCGTGGTGTATGACATTGTCCGCGCGAACCAGCAGCGCGGGGTCTCGAAGGAGGCGATTGATGAGAAGAAGGACGAGATTTACTCCTTCGCCAACGCCAGCGCGAAGGAGCGCGTCAAGCTGACCTTGATTCTGAACCGCATCGCCGAAAAGGAGGGCGTCAAGGTCACCCAGGAAGAACTCAGCCGGCGCATCGTTTTTCTCGCGGCCCAGAACAACCTGAAGCCCGAGAAGCTGGCGAAGCAATTACAGGAACGCGGGGGCCTCAACGAACTGCATCAGCAGATCCTGTCCTCAAAGGTGCTCGACCTCATCGAGTTGCACGCCAACGTTCAGGAAATCCCCGCTGCCTCAGGCCAGGCCTGAACGAGCCGGTCCCGGGGCCACCAACGCGCGCCGGCCGTCCCGAACCTTGCGCCAGGCGCGAGGCGGGCTTAGCCTCCACCGTCGTCATGCGCACTGACAAGCTTGCCGCAAGGTTCAGCTCGCCGCCGCGGATTGCCATCGAAAGGACTCCGGGGACAGGCGCATCGTGGACACCGAACACCGATGTCTATTGCGTCGAAGGAGCCTTGGTCATCAAGGTGGAATTGGCAGGCATGCGGAAGGAGGATCTCGAACTGACTGTCGAGTCCCAACGACTCCGCATCAGCGGCGTTCGGCGGGATTCCTGCCGGTCGGGCCAGCAATGCCTGTTCGTGGTTATGGAGATCAACTACGGCTCCTTTGAAACGGTGATCGAAGTGCCGCCGGGTTACGATCTAACGGCGGCGAGAGCCGCCTACCAAAACGGATTCCTCCGGGTGGACGTGCCCGAAGCGACGGGTCGCGCCTCCCGGCCTTACGTCGTCCCTGTTGAGGACGACGGCGACGAGGAATAGGCCGGCGGCGGTGGTCGCCTTCTGAGGTGCGCCCGGCGCGCCAACCTGACCCTCCATGAGCTCCCCCGAGTCCGAGTCCATCCACATCTCTACGCCGCCCGAACGGACCAAGGACGAGGGTTCCCCGCGCCCGATGGCCGCGGGACTGCCGGAGGTGCTGCCGGTGCTGGGGCTCTCGGACATCGTTGTCTTTCCGGGAATGGGTGTGCCGCTGCTGGTCGAGTCCGCCTCGAGCATCCGGTTGATTGACGAGGTGGTGGCGGGGGATCGGTTCATCGCTCTTGTGCTCCAAAAGCGCGCGGACATCAAGGACCCCAAGCCCGCCGACCTCTGGAGCGTTGGCTGCGCCGGCCGGGTGCAGCGGATGCTCAAGTTCCCGGACAACACGGTCCGCGTGCTGGTGGAGGGCTTGAGCCGCGTGGCGGTGGGTCCCTTTACCGCCGAAACTCCCTACCTCAAAGCCAGGTGCCGTGAACTGGCGGAAACTGTCGAGGCGTCCGTGGAAGTCGCGGCCATGGTGCGGAACGTCCGTGAGCAATTCACCGAGCTCATTGACCTCTCCTCGGCCCTGAGCGAGCAGGTGAAGGTCACGCTCATGAACACGGAGGAACCGGGGCGCCTGGCGGACTTCGCGGCCTCGCACCTGAACCTCAGCCTTGAGGAGCGTCAGCGCCTGCTCGAAACGCCGGACGTCAAGCAGCGGCTTGGCCTTCTGCTGCCGCTGCTGGGCCGGGAACTCGAAGTGGGCCGGCTGGGTTCGAAGATCCAAAAGGAGGTCAGCTCCTCGATGGCCAAGAGCCAGCGGGACTACTTTCTCCGCGAGCAGATTCGCGCCATTCAGCGGGAGCTCGGCGAGGGGGAAGACGGCAACTCCGAGGTGGCAGCCCTGCGCGCCCAGGTGGAACAAGCGCAGTTGCCCGAGGAGCCGAAGAAGGTCGCCCTGAAGGAGCTGGATCGCCTCCAGCAGATTCCAACCGCCTCGGCTGAATACACCGTCTCGCGCAATTACCTCGACTGGATCTTGAACCTGCCGTGGGCCAAATCCACCACCGACAAGCTCGATTTGAAGGCGGCGGAACGGATCCTTGACGAGCAGCACTACGGCCTGCGCAAGGTGAAGGACCGGTTGATCGAATTTCTCGCGGTGCTCAAGCTGCGGCAGACGATTCGCGGTCCGATCCTCTGCCTGGTCGGCCCGCCGGGCGTGGGCAAAACCTCGCTGGGCCGCAGTGTCGCCGAGGCGCTGGGCCGCAAGTTCATCCGCATTGCCCTGGGCGGCATGCGAGACGAGGCTGAAATCCGTGGCCACCGTCGAACCTACGTCGGCGCCCTGCCCGGGCGATTCATCCAGAGCCTGCGGCGGGTCGAGAGCAACAACCCGGTCATCCTGCTCGACGAACTCGACAAAGTGGGAGCGGACTTCCGGGGCGATCCGGCCTCGGCCTTGCTCGAGGTGCTCGATCCCGCCCAGAACCACACCTTCACGGACCACTATCTCGATGTTCCTTTTGACCTGTCCCGGGTGCTGTTCATCACCACGGCGAACTGGCTCGACCCCGTTCACGTCGCCCTCCGGGACCGGCTCGAGGTGATCGAATTGCCCAGCTACACGGACGCGGAGAAACTTCAGATTGCACTCCGCCACCTGGTGCCCCGGCAGCTTGACGAGCACGGGCTGAAGCGCCGCCAGGTCCGGATCGGTGCCCCTACCTTACGCCGGCTCATCCGCGATTACACCCGCGAGGCCGGTGTGCGGCAGCTCGAACGCGAAATCGCGTCGCTCGCACGCAAGGCAGCGCGCCGTCTCGTTGCCCGTGGCGCCGGCAAGCGCGCCTTGACGTTTCGACCATCCGACCTGGTCACACACCTCGGACCCGCGAAATTCCCGCCCGAAAACGCCGAGCCCCTGCGCGCGGCTGGAATCGCGATCGGGCTGGCCTGGACGCCTGTCGGCGGCGAGATCCTATTTATTGAGGCCACGCGGATGCCCGGCAGCAACAAGCTGCTGCTCACCGGATCGCTGGGCGAAGTGATGAAGGAAAGCGCCACTACCGCCCTCAGTTACCTGCGCAGCCAAGCAGACGCACTCCACCTGACCGCCGCTGACTTTGAGAAACACGACATCCACATCCACGTCCCAGCCGGCGCCACGCCCAAGGACGGCCCGAGCGCGGGTCTGACCATTGTCGTTGCCCTGGCGTCCCTGCTCACCCACCGCCTCGTCCGCTCGGACCTCGCCATGACCGGTGAAATCAGTCTGCGCGGGCGGGTGCTCCCGGTCGGCGGGATCAAAGAAAAAACCCTGGCCGCTGCGCGTGCGGGAATTGGCGAACTCATCCTGCCGTCCCAGAACCGGAAGGACTGGCACGAGGTGCCCGCCGAAGTGCGCTCGAAAATGGAGGTTCATTTCGTCAGCCGCATCGGCGAGGCCCTGAAACTGGCACTGCGGCCGGCCACCGCCCGTTCGCCCCGACCGGCCCGCCGCCGGCGAACCGACCTTCCGAAGTCCTGACTGACCAATCGTATGCTCCTCCATCGCCCCTCGCTCTTTGCGCGCAGTTTCTGGCGCCGGTGCTCGATCCTCGCCGCGAGCTGCCTGCTGATCGCCCCACTTGACGCCTCCGAGCGACCGACCCCGGAACAGGAGGGCCGGGCGTTGGCGGCCGATCTGAAGCTGCTCCGGCCCATTGAGGGCAATGGCGTGTTGCGCCTGCGCAATCCCGCCGGCAAGTGGTTCGCCGAGATCCCGGTGCGCTTGCGGTTCATCGAGCAGGGCGATTCGTGGCAAAGCATTTACGAGGCGTTCACTCCGGAAGGGCTGCCCGCCGAAACATTGGTGGTCACGGGCGGTCTCGGCCGGCCCAACCAGTATCAGCACGCCGTGGCTCCGGCCACGCTGGGTGCCCCGAAATCGGGGACGGAATCGAACGTGCCCTTTGCCAGCTCCGAGTTCTGGCTGACCGACCTGGGACTGGAGTTTCTCCACTGGCCCTCGCAGCAGATCGTCAAGCGCGAGATGCGCAAGGGCCGGGCCTGCCGGGTGCTCGAAAGCGTGAATCCGAATCCCGGTCAAGGTTACGCCCGCGTCCGTTCGTGGGTGGACTCAGAACACCAGACCATTCTCCGGGCGGAGGCTTACGACGCGGCGGGCAAAACCTTGAAAGAGTTCTCGATCGGCAGCTTCAAAAAGGTTCCCGATGCCTCCGGCAAGAAGCGCTGGCAGCTCAAGTCCATGGAGATCCGGAACGAGCGCAATGACGCCCGGACCCGTCTCGAGTTCGACCTCGAACTGCGGGATTAGGCCCGGGGCCTGATGGAGGTGGCGCAAGACCGCCCCGCGGGCGCCTCAATCGGGTTCCCAAGCAGGGCGGGTTGAGTTACGGTCCGGGCGTGACCTCGCCGCAGTGCCGACGACCTGAACCTCGCCGCGGGTTTTCCGCCCTTCCGGTGTCCGGGGTCGGCTACTGACCCGACGTTCCCTTGCGCTGATGAATTCCGCTGTCATCAATCCCCTCGTCCTGAAACGCCCATCGCGAAGCGACGGTTCCCGGCCTTGGCTGGCCTTCGGGGTGTGTCTGCTGATTGGCATCGCGCTTACCTGGCGTGCAGCCGCCAGCCGGGCCGAGCGCGCCCGAACCGCAGCCCACGCCGAGGCCAGGGCGCGCCTCGCCGCGCTAGAGTTCGGCTTCGCCGGCGCGTTTCGCGCGGTGGAGTTGATCGCTCACTCCGTTCGGGAAGGCAACGGCCGCACGCCGGACTTTCAGCGGATCGCCGCGGCCCTGCTGGGGCAGCATCCGGCGCTGGCGACCATCGAACTGCAGCCGGGCGGCGTGACCATGGAGGTCGCCCCCCGAACCGGCTCCGAGCGGTTGCTGGGACGCAATCTGATGACCGACCCACTCGGTCGCGAGGCCGCCCTGCTCAGCCTGCAGCGTCGGAGCGTGACGGTGACGGGGCCGACGGTCTTGACCGACGGACAACTGGGGCTGCTCGTGCGCCAGCCGGTCTTTCTCGGCGCTGGTCCGGGCCGCGAGCAACCGTGGGGATTCGTGACCGCCGCCGCGCGCTTCCGGGAACCGCTGCGGAATGCCCGCTTCGACGAACTGGCCTCGGCGGGCTACCAGTTCGCGCTGTTCACTGCGGCGGCTCCGCTCCAGTCGGCGGGCACGGTGCTGTCCACGTTCCGCACGCAACCGACCGATGCCCTGATCCAGCCGTTGCGACTGGCCAATCTGGAGTTGCGCCTCGGAATCCGGCCGACCGCCGGCTGGCACAACCCCTGGCTGATCGCGTTTCACGCGCTGCTGGCCCTGGCGCTGGCGGCCGCTGTGGGCGGCGCGACGCACTGGCGGCAGGCGGCGCGAGCCGCTTCGCTTGCCTCCTCGGAGGCGGATCTCCGGGCCGCGCGGGACAACGATCGTTTTCGGGCGCTGTTCGACACCGTCCCTGACGCGGCCCTGCTGGTGGATCGGCCGGGCACGATTCGGCGGGTCAATTCCGCGGCCGAGCAGCTCTTCGCGAAGCGTGCCGCCGAGATCGGCGGCCAGAGCATCAACACGATCGTGCCCGGCCTGGCGGCCTTGCTCAACGCGGCCAGTCGCTCGCTGACACAACCCGCAATTGAATTGACCGGCCTTCGCGCCGGGACAGTGGAGTTCCCGGTCGAAATCCGCGTCACGCCCCTACCGTCGGCGGAAAGCGGGAATCTGGTCTGCTGCTGGATTCGCGAGGTGGCTGCCGCTCCCCCGGCCCCACCGGCGCCGACCTCCGCCCCCGCCCCGGCGCCGGAGACCAAGCCGGCAAACGTCCAGCCGCTGTTGGACGCCATACCGCACCCGGTGTTCGTCAAGGATTCCCAAGCGCGCTTCGTGACCTGCAACCGCGCGTACGAAAGGACGTTTGGCCTTACGGCTGAGTCGCTGCGCGGGAGAACGGTCTTGGAACTCGAGGATCTGCCCGAAGAAACCCGGCGGAATTTTTACGCCGAGGATCAGGCGGTCATCGCCGAGGGCAGCCAGCGCAGCTACGAGTTGCCCATCGTTCGCGCCGATGGCTCGGCCCGCACCGTAATCTACGCGGTGGCCGGCTACCGCCTGCCCGAGGGCGGCCCAGGCGGATTGGTCGGCATCCTGCCCGACATCACGCCGCAAAAAGAAGCCGAGCAGGAACGCCGAAAGCTGGCGGCCGAGTTGGACCGGGCCCGCTTGTTGTCCGAGACGGTGCTCGAACTGACCGGGTTCGCCAGTTGGCGCGTGCCGCTGGATGGCAGCGGGGCGTTCCATTCTTCGCCGCCCGCGGCCTCCCTGATGGGCGATCCGCCGCAACCGGCGCATCACTACCGGTTGCAGGAACATTGGTTTGTCCACGCGCGCGCGGCCGATGCAGCGGCGGCCCAGGCCGCCCTGGAACAACTGGACGAGGTGGCCGCCGGGCACCGTGCCACCTACGACGCCACGTACGCTTATCGCCGGCCCGCCGACGGACACATCGTCTGGCTTCGGGCAACGGGCCGATTGATCAAGGATGACGCCGGACGGCCGCTGGAAATCTTCGGCGTCGTCAGCGACATCACCGAATCGAAGCGGCTGGCGGCGGAGCTTGAAGCGGCCCGCGCCCAGGCCCGGGAAGCGTCGCTCGCGCTCGCCACTGCGTTGGTCGGCCAACAGGCGGTGGTGCCAACCCGCGGCGAAGGCGAGGTTGCAGAAACGGAAAAGCTGAGTCGCGCCAGGGGAGCAGCCGTTGATGCGCCGCCCATTGAAACGCCTCCTGGCACGAACTTGCCGTCCCGTGACGCCGAGGAACCCATCAAGGTTGAACCGATTGCCGTGAGCGGCCAGAGTGTCGGGACCGAGAGAGAACAAGGCGGGGGCGACCAGCGTTCGGAGCCTGATTTTGCGACGGTCGCCGTTTCGCCGGTAACGCCCCCCGCCGAGACAAGAGACGGTGACCGGGCGGAAGTTGCGCCTCCCCCCACCGCGAGCCCTCGCCCGGAAATTGCCGAGGAACCTTCCGGCCCGTTGCCCGACTCAAAAGCCTCAACGGCCCAAGAGCCCGCTCAGGACGCGAGCCCCACCGGGACGTCGCTGTCTCATCAGGCCGAAGTCGAAACGCCCAGTGACGATCGCCGGGCCAGGAGTTCCGCCACGGGAGGCGAGGCCCCTTCGTTGGTCACCGGCGAAGCTTCCCCTCCAGTACCGGAAAGCCCGCCGCATGCTGCTCGTCCAAGCAAACCCGCGCGACGGCGAAGGACACCGCGCGACGAACAACTGTCGCTCTTTGGCACGGAGACCAGTTCCGCCGAGTCTCCGAAACCGCCGGGGGTGGGGCCGGCGCCCAGGCCGGAGGAGGTCGTTGTCGCGACGGAAAGGGCCGCCCCCCCTCCAGTGGTCCCCGCGCCACCAGAGACGGCTCCCGCGGGCACGGGCACTCACGCGGGCGAGCCCGCCATTCCGGCCGAACTTGGATCGGAGCGGCCGTCAGGCTCGGAACCGGCGGCCATCGGAAAGCCATCGCCGGGTGGGGCGGTCACTTGGGAGGAAAAGGCTGAGATCACTTCGTCGGCGGAGGGCACAGGCGAACGAGAGGATCCGCCTCCTGGCACCCGCGCTGCGGCGGCCGAAGCTGCTGAGCTCCCGGCCATTGCAGGGTTGGACGCAGCGGAAGGACTGCGGCGGGCCGGCGGTGACGAGAGACTTTTCTTGAAGCGACTGCGGCAATTCGTCGAACAGCAGATCCATGCCGCCGACGAAATACGGGATTCCTTGATCCAAGGTGATCCCGCCGGAGCAGAGAAGGTGGCGGACCACCTCACGCGTGCGGCGGAGGAGATCGGTGCAGCAGAGCTCGTGCGGACGACGGCCGGCCTCGCGCGGGCGATGCACGAGGGGCTGGACCCGGCGGAGATCGAAAATCGGTGGGCGGCAACGGAGCGCCTTCTTGGCGAACTGGTGCAAGAGCTCAGACCGCTGGCGAAGTCACGTCCCGAGCGGCCGGACCCGCGTGAAGAGCCGACCTTGGAATTCAGCCCGGCCGAATGGCGGCGGGTTGCCAATCAGATGTTGCCGCTGCTGGCTGACGCCGACCCCGGCGCGAAGGACTGCCTTTCCGCCAATCGCGATCGGCTGCGGTCGGCGTTCCCGGCCGGGACGTTTGCCGAGTTTGAGCTGCGGGTGACGGGATCGCAGTTCGCTGATGCCTTGGATCTCCTCAAGAAGGTGGCCAAACGCCGCGGAGTGACCCTGCATTGACTCGCCCGGCAATACCGCTTGCAGGCGAAGATGCCCCGGTTAGAGTCTCCCTCCCGGTTGTGCCCCAGCCATCACACCTCCGCATCGCGGTCGCTTGATGATTGCAACCGGCGGAAGCCAACCCAAACGTGAAAATCTTCAGCGGGAGTTCCAATCCGGCGCTGGCCTCGGCGATCTGCAAGTCGGTCGGCATCGCACCCGGGCGGTGTTCCATCATTCAGTTCCCGGACGAGGAGACGTTCGTCAAGATTGACGAAAACGTGCGTGGCGAGGACACCTACGTCGTCCAGTCGTCCAGCCCGCCCGCCAACCATCATCTGATGGAGCTGTTCATCATGATTGACGCCTTGCGGCGGGCCAGCGCCAAGCGGATCACTGCGGTCATGCCGTTCTACGGCTATGCCCGTCAGGACCGAAAAGATCAACCGCGCGTACCGATCACCGCCAAGCTTGTTGCCAACCTTTTGACGGCCGCCGGAGCGAACCGGGTCCTGACGATGGACCTCCATGCCCAGCAGATTCAGGGGTTTTTCGACATTCCGGTAGATCATTTGTACGCCGCCCCGGTGATGTACGACTACCTGAAATCCAAGAAACTGGACAATCTGATGGTGGTCAGTCCCGACGTGGGCGGCGTCAAGATGGCGTACGCGTATTCGCAGGTGCTCGAGACGCCGCTGGGCATCGTGGTGAAACGGCGCAAGAACGCCACGGAAGTGGAGTCTATGACCGTCATCGGGGAAATCCGGGGAAAGAATGTCCTTTTGGTGGACGACCTCACTGAAACCGCCGGGACGCTGACCACGGCGGCAGCCCTGCTGAAGCGGAAGGGGGCCAAGAAGGTCCTGGCGTGCGTTTCGCACGCCATCCTTGGCAAACTGGGCGTCGAGCGGCTGCGCAATTCGAATATTGACGAGCTTATCACCACTGATACCGTCCACCGCCCGGCGATTGAGGGGGTGAACATTACGACCCTGTCGGTCGCCGGTTTACTGGGCGAAGCCATCAAGCGAATCCACACCAATTCGTCGGTGACGTCGCTTTTTGAGTTCCGTGGCGGACGGGTTGGCTGAGTCCGGCTTGTCCCCCAGATGGATTTGGCAACTGAAGTAGCATGAAGTCCGTACCGCTGACAGCACATCCGCGCACCGCGACTGGTCGCATGGGCGTCAAAAAACTCCGGGGCAACTCCCGCATCCCTGCCGTGATTTACGGCCGCAAGCGGCAGGCCCAGAACCTCGAAGTCCTCTCCAAAGAGCTCGAGGATCTGATTCATCGCGCGCATGGTGAAAACATCCTCGTGGATTTGACCGTGAGCGGCGACGCCGATCCCCAGCGCTTGGCGCTGGTTCAGGAGGTCCAGCACCATCCCCTGTCCGGCAAGGTGCTGCACGTTGACTTTCACGAGATCTCGGCCGACGAGCGAGTGACCGTGGCCGTACCAGTGGAGGCCGTGGGCGAGGCGGTGGGCGTCAAGAACGGAGGCGTGCTGGAACACTTGCTTTTCCGCGTCAAGGTCCGGGCTCTGCCGCGAGACTTGCCGGAGGTGTTGACTCTCGACGTCTCCCACCTCGAGATTGGCCAGGCGATTCACATCGGCGACATCCAGCCGCCACCCGGGGTTGAAGTCCT
>CALJWR010000030.1 GCA_937976685.1 uncultured Verrucomicrobiae bacterium | reverse complement strand
GACCACCCCGACACGCTCCGCAGCATGAACAACCTGGCGGCGGCTTATTGGAGTCTGCGGCAACTGGATCAATCGGTGCCCTTGTTCGAGCGACTCCTGCCCCAGCAAGTGAAAAAACTCGGCCGTCGGCATCCCCACACGCAATTCACCGTCGCCAACCTGGGGGTGAACTACAAGGACGCGGGTCGATTGAACGAGGCGTTGCCGCTGCTGGAGGAAGCCTACGCCTTCAGCAAGCGTCATCCGCCGCTGCGCTGGGTGGCCAATCAGTTGCTCGATGGTTACGGCCAGGCCGGTAAGGCTGCCGAGGCGGCGAAACTCATCGACGAACTGCTCAGCGACGCTCGCAAAACACTGCCGAAGGACAGCCCGCAACTGGCGGGTCAGTTGGCCGAGTTTGGCCTGACTCTGTTAAAGATGAAAGGCTACGCCCAGGCCGAACCGCTGCTCCGCGAGTGCCTGGCGATCCGGGAGAAGACGCAGCCGGAGGCGTGGACGACGTTCAACACCCTGTCCCTGCTCGGCGGGGCACTGTTGGGCCAGAAGAAATACGCCGAGGCCGAACCGCTGCTGCTCAAGGGCTACGAGGGGATGAACGAGCGCGAGAAGACGATTCCACCGCCAGCAGCCACACGCCTTCCCGAAGCGCTCGACCGGCTGATCGCCCTGTACACCGCCCTGGAGAAACCCGACGAGGTGAAGAAGTACCAAGAATTGCGAGCGCAGTACCCTCCGGCGAAGAAGAAGGAATCGAAGAAGTGACGCCGCGTGACCTCTTGCCGTTGGTGCCGAGGAGCATGACGCCCTGGACCGACGCGGCCACGGCGGCCCCGACCAGGCAGTCACGCCGGCGGTTGTCGCCGTGTTCCAGCTGCGGCTCCTGCCTACATCCGTCGGGGAGCCCCAGTTGGCGTCGATCAGGCAGCGTTCGACCCGAAGGTACGCCCCGTCGTCGACACACCACATGCCGGGCAGGAGATGGCGGGCGATGGCCAGCGTGACCCATGCTTCCCAAAAGCCGTACAGCACCTGGCGCGGTCCATGCATGCAGTCGCGGGCATCGACGAAGGCCAAGTACTCGCCCAGGAGTCGGCAGAGCAGGCGGTGATCGCCGTAGTAGACGCCAGCGGCTTTGCGGCGGCTGACCTCTTCCAGTTCGAGTCGGCTGGACAATGCGTGCGATGGCAGCGGCATGATCAACCCTCCAGGGGGATGACCTCGACGGGCATCCACTCGTGTTCGAGCCATTGCCCGTGCCAGGAACCGTCCCCGTTGCGCTGGAGGTCGTCGGGCCGGGTCGGGTGGATGACGCACCCCAGCTTGTCGAGCCGCGCCCGCCAGCGGTCGTCGAAGCCCCAGGTCGGAATCAGGTGGACGTCGAGTCCGGTCCGTCGCCAGAGCTTGACAGTGTGCCAGACCTCGGTGTCGGCCCCGCCCATTTCACCGGGGGGGCCTGTTGACAGCAATCTAGTTGCATATACAATAAAAAAAAGGGCGAAAGATGATGTCCAAGCATTCCCAAGCCATGATCGACACAATTGCCGCTCAGTGTGTGGCAGTACGGCTGCGTATGCTGAATCGTGTCATCACGAACATCTACGATGATGCCCTGCGGGAGCTTGGTCTGAAGGTCAGCCAATTGAACATCCTCATCGCCGCCGCCAAGATGGGCACGGTTCGCCCTTGTGAAGTCTGCGAATATCTGCACCTTGACATCTCGACCCTCAGCCGAAATGTCGAACGCATGAAAGCACGCGGCTGGCTGGAAGTTGTGCCCGCTGACGACGGCCGAGCGCAACCGTTTCGCTTGACCCAGGAAGGACGCCAACTTTTGCGCAAAGCGATTCCCTTTTGGAGCCAGGCCCAGCGGCGGGTCAAAAAGTTGCTCGGTGAGCGCTTTGTCGAGCAGTTAGACCAAGCGATGATACGGGTGCGATCTGCCGACGCGGTCGACTGATTTTTTTCGCCTCGATAGTTGTATATACAAGGAGCAGCGATGAATCTTAACAATCACCCAACGGTGCAGCGGGTTCGCCTTCAAACCGTATCGCCCATCTCGCGGGAGAGAGAACCGTTAGATGCAGCATGGCTGAGACAAATCGTCCTCGGTGCCGGTGCGGATGATGTGGGCTTTGTCGAAATCGGCAGACCTGCCTTGGACGACCAGAGGGAAGACATCCTTCAGGCGTTTCCACATACCCAGACTCTCATCAGCATCGTCTGCCGGATGAACCGGGAACCGATCCGCAGCCCGGCGCGCTCGGTTTCCAACCTGGAGTTCCACGCGACCTATGAACATGCCAACGAGGTGGCTCGCAACGTCGTCGCCAAACTTCAAGCCCAAGGGGTGCGAGCGATGAATCCCTCCGCCGGGTTCCCGATGGAGATGGACCGTTTCCCGGGCAAGATTTGGGTGGTGTCGCACAAGCCGGTCGCGGTGGCGGCCGGGCTGGGGCAAATAGGCATTCATCGCAACGTCATCCATCCGGTGTTCGGCAACTTTATCGTGCTCGACACCATCTTGCTCGATGCTTCGGTGTCAGCCTACGGTCAGCCGATCAACTACAACCCGTGTCTGTCTTGCAAGCTGTGTGTGGCCGCATGCCCAGTCGGGGCGATCTCGCCCGACGGTAGTTTCAACTTTGTGAACTGCTCGACGCACAACTACCGAGAGTTCATGGGCGGGTTTCATGACTGGATCGACACCGTGACCGACAGCTCCGGCCAGTTGGCCTACAGGAATAAGGTCAGCGATGCCGAAACGGCTTCCATCTGGCAGAGTCTTTCATTCGGCCCAAACTACAAGGCGGCCTACTGTCTGGCCGTCTGCCCTGCCGGCGAAGAGGTCATTGGCCCGTTCCTCGATGACCGCAAGCAGTTCCTCACCGACACGGTGCGGCCACTGACCGAGAAGCAAGAGACGATCTATGTCATCGCCGACTCGGATGCCGAACGGCATGTCAACCGCAGATTTCCGCACAAGACGGTCAAGCGAGTTCACAGCGGCGTCCGCCCCAACTCGATCGACGGCTTCCTCCGGGGCATGACGCTCTTGTTCCAGCCGGGATGCTCAGAGGGGTTGAACGCCGTCTACCACTTCACCTTCATGGGCCATGAGCCGCGGCAAGCGACGGTTGTGATCCGGGATCAGAAGGTCACCGTGCAGGACGGGCACGTCGGCAAGCACGATCTGCATGTGACGGCCGACTCGCAAACGTGGCTTGGCTTTCTGAGACGGGAACGAAGCATTGTCTGGGCGTTATTCCGACGAAAGATTCGGCTCGCTGGCCCGCTCAAGCTGCGGGTCGCGTTCGGCAAGTGCTTTCCTGCTTAAGCAGATGGCCTGTACCCTACGAACTCCGAGCCTCGCCGGCCGCGAGCGTCTCCTGCTTGAGCTTCTCGCTCTCGGCACGCTCGTCCTCCTGCATTCGGTTCAGCTCCTCTTCGACGCCGGCACGCTCCTGCTCGATCTGGTTCCGCCGCCGCCGCCGCTGCCGCTGCTGCTCGCGATCTTGCAGTACCGCATCCCGCTGGGCGTTGATTTCCTGTTCGCGCTGGGCTTCTTCCTCGTTGATGCGGGCGATTTCCGCCTCGGCGTCCGCGCCGAACACGCCCCGGATACGCGCCCAGACGCGGCGGAAAAACCCCGAGAAGCGGTTCCAGGTCCGCTACAGGATGCTGACGAAGTTGGTCCAGGCGTTGGCCAGAAAGGTGGTCGTCTCGACCCACGCGACCTTCGCCTCGGCCCGTCGGGCGTTCTCCCGTTGCTCCTGCGTGCCCTGGAACACGCCGGCCTCCGCGTCGCCGACCCGGTACGACGTGGGGCCGCGCTGGTTGTTGATCGCCTGCATCAGCGCGTGCTTGCGGTCGTTCGCCTGCCGCCGCTTCTCGGCCAGCGCGGCGGCGTGGGCGAGCAGGTCCGGGTCGGTGCAGGTGGCGACCAGTTGCTGCCGGTTCCGCTCGGCGTCGCGGCCGTTGGGAACGTCTCGGCCGTCGAGTTCCAACGCGGCCCGGCATAGGTCGATCAGGTTCGTGGCCCGCAGGTCACGGGCCTGCTGGGCGGCCGTCGCCCCGAGGTGCTTCTCGGCCAGGTGTTCGTAGCCCATGTGGGCCAGCACGGCCGCTTCCAAGGTCTGCCGAGTCGGGGCGAACGAGCGACTGTTGATGGTCGTCACTTGTGGCCGACTCGCGCGCAACACTTCGAGCCGCGTGCGACAGACGTCCCAGCCTTCCACGATGGCCCGCTCCTCGATGTCATTGAACCGTCCGCCACACGCAGCACGGATCGCGTGGACTCGCTCCGTCTCGGCGATGATGGCCGGATCCGTCATGGTCCCGTGTTCGTTCATGGTGCTCTCCTTCCGTTGGGCC
>CALJWR010000029.1 GCA_937976685.1 uncultured Verrucomicrobiae bacterium | reverse complement strand
CCGCCCCCGGTCAGCCGGCGAAATTTTGCCGGCCAGCGGGTCGGTCAGCCAGAATCGCCCTTCGTCCGCAAGAAGAATACCCGCATCCCGCAGCAGGTCCAA
This sequence comes from uncultured Verrucomicrobiae bacterium, assembly GCA_937976685.1. Classification (GTDB taxonomy): domain Bacteria; phylum Verrucomicrobiota; class Verrucomicrobiia; order Limisphaerales; family J093; genus JADJWF01. The sequence continues at coordinate 7,502 of CALJWR010000029.1, read as the reverse complement.
CCGGGTGCCCAGGTAGGCCACCGTCGCGAGCGTCAGGTCGTTCTGCGCCCGAATCAGCGAGTCCTGCGCCTCGCGGACGTCGCGGATGTTCGCGCGGCCGGCTTCCAGCAACATCTGGCGATTATCCACCAGCCGTTCGGCGACCCGCAGATTCTCCTGTCGGCTCAAGTAATTGAGGCGTTCCTGCTCGAGCGTCCGCAGCCCCCGGTCTATGCGGTTCTTGAAGTTGTCCAAGGTGGCCACGACACTCCGTAACTGGGACTCAAACGATATCAGGGCGCTGCGGTAGGAGTTCCGCTCGCGCAGCCGATCCACCGGCAGGTCCAGGCTGACGCCAGCGGACCAGCGCGCCTGGTCGAAGTCAAAGTTCGCGTAATCATCTGGCGCCTCGGACGACACCGAGGCGTTGCCGGTGAAATTCAGGCCGGGCCGGAGTTGATCGGCCGCCAGCCGCACCTTTCGCCTGCTGTCCTCGAATCGGTCAATGGCGTTCAACACATCCATGTGACGAGCGATGGCCATGCGGAACGCCGCCTCGCGACTGATCTCCACCGGGATCAGGCCGGTGCGCTCGAGGTCTCGCAGGTCGGCATCGTCCAGCGTGATGACCTCGCTGATGGGCAGCCCCAGTCGGAGCTTGAAGTTATCGAGGCTCGTCAGGTAGGCGGACACCGAGTTGATGTAGGTGATCCGCGCGGACAACTCCGCCACCTGGGCATCGTCCACGTCGCTCTTGCGCACCCGGTCCACCGAACGCGCCTCCAGGTACTGGGTCGTCTCCACGCGCCGCAGGTAGTTCGTGTAGTTGTTGCGGACCGTCGCCTTTTGCGCCAGCAGGCTGAAGTAATCCTGGACCACGTCCGCGGCGAACTGGCTTTGATACAGACTGAAGCTTCGCACGGCGTACACCACGTTGCGCTCCGCCTGGGTCAGCGCCTCGACCGCGGGATCGTTTTTACCGAAGCCGCGCAGCAACGGCTGGGTCAGGTTGACCGTGAGCATGTTAATCGCGGAATCGTTGCCCACCTGCACCGGCGGGTTGCCGGCGAACCGCCCCGTGAAGTAGCGGATCAGGTCATTGCCCAGCGCGAGACTCAACCGCCCACCAGACTTGAGAAGCTGACTGACGCCGATCTGGCTGTTCACGGTGCCGGTCTGCGTCTCATCACCGGTGCCGCGCAGCGTGCCCGTGGACTGGGCGACAAAATTCGGCGAGAACGAGTATCGCGCCCCCGTCAGGCTCAGGGCCGTGAGATAGAGCTGCTCTTTCTGCGTTTGGTACTCCCGGCTGTTCGCCACGGCCAGCCGGAGAGCTTCCTCGACATTCAAGGCCCGGCGGTTGGTGGCACCCCGGGCGTCAATCAACTCCTCCGGCGCGATCTCCCTGGGCGGCCGCCCCGAATACGGCGTTGCGATCGTGAACGCATTCGTCCGGCCGAGAACTGCCCGGTCGTAATCCTGGAGGATCCGGTACACGTCCTTGTCGGCGGAGCTGCGATAGTGTTTCGTCCCGCACGCCGTCAACAACCCCAGCAAAAGCAGCGCGCCCAGCCAGGCGAACCTCTGGCTGAGCGCGCGCTTCGTGCCAACCAACCTAACCACAGTGCGTCTCACGGCCTCTCCGCATACCACGGTCTGATGACGGTTGCCATCCCATCCGGGTTACACGTCGCTCAACATTTCGCCGCCGGCTGATGCGCTCTCGCCGCGCCTGGTTCAACCGGGTCTTCCGTGACTGGTGCGCTGCGCAAGAGCTGTGCGCCCGCAGCCTGAACTCATCCCCCCGCCGGCGCTCCCGATCCAAACCGGGCGCTTCCCAGCCGCGGTGCAGCCGTCGGGTTGCGATGCGTCTGAGGCTCGCGCTATCCGCTTGCGGCGCGCGGGTGCGCGGCCAACAGTCGGGCGCAAGCAAATGTCCGCATCTAACTTCGATCTCATCGTCATCGGCGGCGGCCCCGGCGGGTACGTCGCTGCCATCCGTGCCGCGCAACTCGGCCTGAATGTCGCCTGCGTGGAGAAGGAACCCGTCCTCGGCGGCACCTGCCTGCGCGTCGGCTGCATCCCCAGCAAGGTGTTGCTCGAATCCAGCGAACGCTTTCACGCCGCGCAAACCAGCCTCGCGGCCCACGGCGTCAAGGTTGGCGCCGTGGCACTCGACCTCCCGACGCTCCTCAAGCGCAAGGACACCGTTGTCAGCACGCTCACCAAGGGCATCGAGGCGTTGTTCAGGAAGAACAAGATCAGCCGTTACCAGGGACACGGCCGACTGGCCGGAGCGGGGAAGGTCCTCGTGACGAGCGGCGGCGGGACGATGGAACTCTCGGCGCGCCACATCCTCCTGGCCACGGGCAGCAAGTCCGCGTCGCTGCCGGGCGTGGAACTGGATGGCGACCGCATTGGCACGAGCACCGAAGCGCTCGGCTATCCCGAGGTGCCCCGGCGGCTGGTCGTCATCGGCGCCGGCTACATTGGCCTCGAGCTGGGATGCGTCTGGCAACGGCTGGGCGCCAGGGTCACGGTCCTCGAGTTCCTCGACCGCATCCTGCCCGGCATGGACAGCGAAATCGCTGGCGACGCCCAGCGTCTGTTCACGCGGCAAGGTCTGGAGTTCCGGCTTGGCACACGGGTCAAAGCCGCCCGCCGTCGTGGGGACGCCTGCTTGGTGGAGGTGGAGAACGGCGATCCCATCGAATGCGACCGGGTGCTGCTCGCGGTCGGCCGGGTGCCGAACACCGATGACCTCGGCCTCGACGCCGTCGGCATCACGCTCGACGAACGGGGACGGATTCCGGTGGACGAACAGTTTGCCACCCGCGCCCCGGGCGTGTTCGCCATCGGCGACGTCATTCGCGGTCCCATGCTCGCCCACAAGGCGGAGGAGGAAGGCGTGGCCGTGGTGGAGCAACTGGTGAAGGGGCATGGTCACGTGGACTACCAGCTCATCCCAGGTGTCGTTTACACCCATCCCGAGATCGCCACGGTGGGTCAATCGGAGGACGCGCTCAAGCAAGCCGGCACGCCGTACCGCAAGGGAACCTTTCCGTTCCTGGCCAGCGGGCGCGCGCGGAGCCTGGGCAGCACGGAGGGCAAGGTGAAGCTTCTCGCCCATGCCGAGACCGACCGCGTGCTGGGCGTTCACATCATCGGCCCGAACGCCGGCGAATTGATCGGCGAGGCCTGTGCGGCGATGGTCTTTGGCGCCAGCAGCGAGGACCTCGCCCGGGTTTGCCATCCCCATCCCACGTTGTCGGAGGCGCTCAAGGAAGCCGCCTTGGCCGTGGATGGGCGGGCGATTCACGCTTAGGCGAACGCAACCGGTGGCGGCCAGCCGGGGGGCGGCTAACGCCGAATCTGGTCGAGGATGGCCGGGTCTTTGATCTCGTGGTCCCGGGCCAACAACAGGACCTTGCTCAGCACCTCGGCCGTTTTGGGATAGGCATCGGAAAAGGGCAGGAACAGGCGGCCCTGGTGCTGGCTGTGAACCGGCACGATGAACAGCATCCCGCCCGGCAGCCGGTGCGTCACCGCGCTGCCCTGGTGGACCGTGTAGCGGCCGAGCCGGCCCTGAATCACCGCGACCCGCTCCTGCACCGCTACGTTGTCGAGCTTCAGCAACGCCGCCGTCTCGCGCACCAACTCGGCCTCAGCGGTGCATGCCGCATCAGCGACGGTTTGGACGCGACAGCGTAAATCTGCGGAACGTGGACAGGCTGCGAAGAAAAGCCTTGGCAGGCCAGACAGTGTGCTGAACCGCTGAGGAGCGGGGGGGTGACTTGTTAAGGCCAATCACTTTTTGAAGAGCGTGTCCGGCCGAAATGGGTCTGGCCATAACCTCACTCGAAACCTCCAGTTTCTGCAGACGGATAGCATCCGGAAGAAGCTCGTAGCGACCGCGAAAAGCCTGGCCCGCGAACACAAAACGACGCTCGACAAACTCAAAGCCGAGCATGACCAACTGGCCGGCCCCGACTTTCTCTGGCATTACCTGCTCCAGAGCTTTGCCACGATGGGGCGGGCGGCCGGCTGGCACGGTTTGATCGGGACCAAGGTTAACTATGACAAGGTGCGCTACGAAACACTCGCTCGCCTTTCTCCACAGGTGCGCGCCGCACAGGTCGAGCAAACGTGCCGCTCGGCGAAAATCCGCATGCCGGCCAAAAAGGCTGGTTACATCTTGGGGTGCTTCCCACGGGTTCGTGACCTCGGCGGCCCGGAGGGCGCCAAGCGGGCCTTGTTCGCGCAGAAGGGCCGCGACGCCAAGATTCGGTTCCTGAAATCATTGCCGGGAATTGGGGACAAGTATGCCCGCAACATCATGATGGACGTGTACCACGAGGACTACCGGGACTCGATTGCGATTGACGCGCGCATCAAGGGGCTCTCCCAGCATTGGGGATTGTCGTTTCGCTCGTATGCCGAGCACGAGGCCTTTTACCTGTCGGTTGCGGAGGAGGGGGGGCTCAACGGTTGGGAGTTGGACCGGCTCATGTTCCGTTTCAAAGACCAATTCCAGGAGCGAGTCCGATAAGAAGGGCCGGTATCAGCTTGTTGGGGGAAATTCTTGCCCGCCCGAGGAGTCGAGAGGGGAAGACGTCTGACTTGGTATCGGCGTCGGGGGGAGCCGCTATGCCCCTTCGCGTGGGGCCGACGAACCCAGCGAACTGCTGCTTCTCACTCCCAAGGCCAGACGAGCAGCTCGGCCCGCAGGCGCTCCAGCGGCAGACCGACAACGTTCGAGTAGGAACCTTGAATTCCCGCGACCAGTTCTTCCCCACGCTCCTGGAGGGCGTACGCGCCCGCCTTGTCGAGGGTGTGGACGGCCGCGACGTACGCCGCGATCGCCTCCGGAGACAGCGAGCGGAAAGTCACCTCGGTGACATCGGCAAACAGTCGCTCGCGATGGCCGCGCAAGTGCAGCAGACACACGCCGGTCAGGACCTGGTGGGTCTCGCCGGACAAGAGCGCCAGCATCCGCCGGGCGTCGGCGCCATCCACCGGTTTCCCCAGCGACCGCGTGCCGAGATAGACCACCGTGTCCGCGCCGATGACCAGATGGTCGGGATGGTGTTTGGCGACGACGCGCGCCTTGCGGTGCGCGTTCAAGAGGCACAACTCCCGTCCCGTCAACTGGTCGTGTTCCGCCTCCTCCGCGTGGCCCGGCACGACCTCGAACTGGACGCCCAGCCGCGCCAGCAGCTCGCGACGGCGGGGCGACGCGGAGGCGAGGATGATCGGTGGGAGGTCCGGCAACGGTGGTTCGTCCGCTGGCCCCTTGGGGTCGGTTCCGGCTGCGGGCTGAAGATTCATGGTTTCGGCCGCACCGTAATCGTCGTTCGCGCATCGGACAAGGCTCGGGGCGGCCTGACGGAAAGCCGGGACTTTACTTTCCAAGGCCGAAGAACGGCTGCGGTCCAAGGAGGCGCAGCGAGTCGCGACCGGGAATCCGGTGACACTTCAAGCCGGGCCACGCGATGGCAGCAGCCTTCCCAGACGGCAGTGCTCTTCTCGCGTTGTGGTTCGTCACGGCGCGAGTTCGATGCCCACGGGGCAATGGTCGGACCCCATCACCGCGGGCCGGATGAACGCGGCCTTGAGGCGCGGGCGAAGCGCGGCGGAGATCAGGAAGTAGTCAATGCGCCAGCCCACGTTCCGCGCGCGCACTCCGGGCATCTGACTCCACCAAGTGTAGTGTCCGCCTCCCGACTCAAATTCGCGGAAGGTGTCCACGAAGCCCGCGTTGATCAGCGCCGTGAAGCCCGCGCGTTCCTCCGGGGTGAAACCGTGGTTGCCCACGTTGGCCTTGGGGTTCGCCAGATCCAGTTCCGTGTGCGCCACGTTCAGGTCGCCGCAGAAGATGACCGGCTTGCGGCGCTCCAGCCGCCGGAGATAACGGCGGAAGTCTGCGTCCCATTGCTGGCGGTAGGCGAGGCGCGTGAGTTCCCGCTGCGAGTTGGGCACATAGACGTTCACGAGAAAAAAATCCGGGAACTCCGCCGTCAGGACGCGCCCCTCGCGATCGGGCGCGCCGGGGCCCATGCCGCGGGTCACGGCCAACGGCCGCGGTTTGGTGAAGAGGGCGGTGCCGGAATAGCCGCGCTTCTCGGCCACGTGCCAGAACGTGGCGTAGCTGACGGGCCAGAGCTGCTCGACGTCATCCGGCGAGCAGCGAGTCTCTTGCAGGCAGAGCACGTCCGGGCGCTCCTGTTCGAGATAATCGAGGAACCCCTTGCGGAGAATGGCGCGCAGCCCGTTGACGTTCCAGGAGACGAGTTTCACCGCGGCCAGACCACCTCAATCCGGTTGGTGTCGCTGACGCCGATCTCGACCTCGGTCGCGTTACGGTAGAGCGTCAGGTCACTGGTCACCCTCGGTGCCTGGTCAATGCGCCGCTGGCGTTCGAGCTCAAGAATCGCCAGCACGTCCAGGGCAACCGGATCGCGGCTGAACCAGAGCTGGTTCAGGATGCCCGAGTAGTGGAGGAGCATCCGCTGCTCGCCCGAATACTGGGCCAGCAGGGCGTCTGTGATGTTCAACACCACCCGGTCGCCAAGGATCGGCAGGGCGTAAATCTCGGGCACGGCGACGACGAGGTTTTCCGGGTTGTTCGCAAACCGGAGCGCGTTGTCCACGCTGCCGAGGGACAGACCCAGCAAGTGCCCGGAGGTGCCGACCAAGTTGTGGTTGAGGAGCGGTGCCACGCTGATGATGCGCGTCATTCCCTCGCTGACCAACCGCGCGACGTAGGAACGACGCCCCAAGGTGGGGCCTTCCCGACCGAACTCCTGATCACCCCAGAGCGGCGTGCCCACCACCGGACTCTCGTAGAAGTGATTCGTGTCCCAACCGCCCTCACTGGCGGCGGCCACCCGGACCCCGTAGCGTTCACCCAGATCGGTGAAGCCCGCCAGCCGGAGGTGAACCAGGTGCTTGTCCCAGATCACGAGACGATTCGTGGAATGGCCGGCACCGAGAAGGCTCCGCACCAGCGCCTCGACCACGGCCGGCCGGGTCCCGCTGATGGGGCCGGGCGAGGCATGTACCTTGATGCCGATCACGTCGTCGGGCCTGACCAGCGTGGCCCACGCGTTCGACACGGCGGGTTGCCCGGTCAGGTTCGTCAGACCGCGCGCCAACATCCCGTCAATCACCTCCAACTGCGGGCGAAAGGCCACAGTGGCAGCGGCATCCTCGACGATGACGACCGACGCGCGGGCCGGCGGGCGACTGGGCGTGACGATGGCGGGTGTCGTTGGAACGTTCCGGGCAGGAATGTCCTCGGCCAGCCCGCCAGCAAACAGCAACGCGGCGAGCAGACGGCTGACCGCGATGTGACGCTGGGGCCAGCGCACACTGGTGCCCGGGCGCGGAAAAGCAGGCGCCTCACCGGATCCGGCGTGCGGACTCCGGGGTGCTGGTGCTGATTCGCGTTGGAACGGCTGCATCGGGCGGGAGAGTTGCCTTCGCGGCTTCGAACTTTGGACGGCCGCGCGCAGTGACGGCGG
>CALJWR010000028.1 GCA_937976685.1 uncultured Verrucomicrobiae bacterium | reverse complement strand
CGCCATCATCGCGATGGTGGCGGCAGGCCACCGAATCGCCGGCCTCAAAATCGAAGGTCGCTGGGTGGACGTACGCGACCCGGAGGTGCTCGCGGCGCTGGAGCGCGGGGAGGTCTAGGACGCCTACTGGTCCACGACCACCGCGGAGTGGATTTCCAGTCGCGGCACGGCAACCTGCGCCACGCCGTCCTGCCAGATTACCTCCAGCCGACGACCCTCGGGCTGCTGGACGACGGACTTGGGCGCGCGATCCAGCCGCAGGCGGACGTTCAACGGACCGACGGGCGGGATTTCGTCGAACACGTACACCTTCTCAAACTCGTGTGGTCCGGACGTGTTCACCAGGTTGATCAGGAGACGTTCGCCTTTGCGGGCCACGGACACATCCACGTGGTGTGAGCCGGTGACCTCGACGAGCGGCGTGGGGAAGAGTTCGCGCACCATCGCCTGAAGGAAGTCGCGCGCCACCGGGACGCGGCGGTTCAAATAGGCGTCGCCGTAGTCGAACCACAACACGCCGATGCGGCCCCTGCCGACCGGCGTGATCGTCGCCGCGACATCGTGCGGCGTCCGCGGGTCGTCGCTGTGATGCAGTCGGCCGAAAGGCCGCGCGTTGGGGCCCGGCTTGACCCGCTGCAGGTAGGTGTGAAGTCCGCCGAGCCAGCCCGCGTGTTCGAGGTAGCGCCCCACCTGCGCGACTTCGCCCTCCGGTTGAACGTCAAGTTCCGCTGCAAAGGGCCGGGCCGCGCGCCAGCTTACCAACAGCAGGCTGCCCCCATTCCTCACGTAGGCGATCAATTCGTCGCGGAAGGGCGGATCCAGGTGCTCCCACTCCGGGATCACAATCAGGGGCCACCTGGCCGTCTGCCCGCTCAAATGGTGTTCGCTGACGATCTGAACCGAGTTCTGCGAGTCGAGCAGGCTTTGCAACACCCCGCGCAACGCGTGAATGCCGTGGCTGCCCCACGGACCGAACAGCGCCGGGCTCGCACGGTAATGCGCGGCGCGCGAGAACAGCAAGGCAACCTGCGGAACGGCCTCAGCGCGGTGACAGATTTCCTGGCGCGCGCGGCAAAACGTCGCCACCTCGGCCATCAGCTTCATCTGCCAGTCGAAGATGGAACCGTCGCGCTTTTGCCGGAAGTACGCCTGATAGCCACCACCCTGCGCGAGCACAATGGCCGCCTCCTGCTGGAGTTGTGGGACGGACTTGAGCGGGCGGACCGGACTGCTTTGCGGCGCGCTGAACGACCACGACATGAGGTCCCAAGGCTTGCCCTGATTCTGCAGGCAGCGCGCCGAGAAGCGGGCCGAGTTGAGGCTGTTCTGCGGCGAGAAGTCGCCGGAAAGGAAGGCCACGTCGGCGGTGACCGGCTCGGGCATGTGGTCGCTGAAAGCCCAGTTGCTGGCGACCTCGAAGTCGGGGTGCGACTGCTTCAGTTCGTTGACGTAGTAACGGAGGTACTGCCGGAACGCTTCGCGGTGAAAGTCCTGCCACTCCAGCCAGAGCGGGTCGCCCGCCTTGCGCGGAATCTCCTGAATGCCGGTGGCGTCGCGAAAGGCTTTCACCGCGGCCTCCCCGTAATCCGGAATCGCGGCCCAGCACTCGCCATCCACCCACACGCCGTCCACCCGGTACTCGCCGGCCAGTTCGCGGAGTTGCGGGATCAGCAGACGATCCTTGTACGGACCAAACGGCGAGGTCTTCTGGTCGTCTGGCTTGCCGTCGGGGCGCACGGCAGCCCAGTCCGGATGCAGGCGCACGGCTTCGGAATCCCACACGCCCGAGTAGTGCATGTACAACGACACACCGCGCTCGGCGGTCACCGCGCGCCACAATTTCAACGGGTCGCCGACGAAGCCGGGCGCGGGGTTGCCCACCTTGGTGGGATAACTGCTGAACCCGGCGTGGCCCTTGCAGTCAATCTGCAGGTAGTCCGGCTTCACCTGGTCGAGGATGCCCTCGATCATTTCGCGGGTGGTGTTTCGGCCCACCTCCGTGCAGTCGCGTCCGGCGTGGAAATCAAAGTGAATGCCGAGGAATGCCTCGGAGCGTTTCAAACGCTTGGGAGGGGAATCCGTTTCCGCAGCCCGTGCCGGGGTGGCCAGCAAAGCGGCCCCCAAAGCCAACCGCCACAACCAGCGGTTGATCGCGGACGCGCCGCCCGGGCTGTGCGCGGACGCGCCGGGTTCAGACGGGAGGGCAAGCTGAGAAAACAGGGGGAGGGAGAATCGCATGGGCGCAGTATCCGATGGCCGCCGCCGGGAATCAACCGGGTAAGCGAAAGCCGGCGCGAGCGCATTGGGTTGCCGCGATGATCGCCCGTGGCCGAACCAGACCTCGACCGTCGCAGGTGCTCTTTGATCGTCATCCGGCAGGGAAAAGATCGGGGCTGAACCAGACCGCGACGCAGGCATGAGCTTCTCCAGAGAACAGCCGCCGCCACGGTCTCCGTTTGTCCCGGATCTCCCTCCCAGAACCGGCAACAGGCAACGGTCCAGTACTTCAAGGTCCAGTCGGGTGGGCGGTTTCCGCGTGACAGTCTGTCCGTCCCTCCTACTATTCGGGCGAGCAGATGAGGCTGACCCTATCGTCTAGTGGTTAGGACACCACCCTTTCACGGTGGCGGCCGGGGTTCGAATCCCCGTAGGGTCGCCAGCTTCCCATCCGAGTTGCTGCCGTCCGTCCGCCCGCCTCGCGCTGTTGCCCGGCTTTCCGACACGGCAGTCTCGAGGCCATCACATCCGTGCCATGCCGATCCGAAGTGACCTCACTCTGACGCCGCAGAAGCTTCGGCCGCGAATCGAACGCCTCTTCGAACTTTCGGCGGCAAAGATTTTGGCCATCGAGAAGACGTGGAAGCCGGAAGCCGGCACACCGGTGTTCACCGTGAAGGGGCGCTATTCCTCGCGCGGCTGGACCGAGTGGACGCAGGGCTTCCAGTACGGTTCGGCCCTGCTCCAGTTTGACGCCACTGGCGAGCAGCGTTTCCTGGACATCGGCCGCCGGGGCATTCGCGAGCGCATGGCCTCCCATGTATCGCACATCGGGGTGCATGACCACGGGTTCAACAACCTCTCCACCTACGGCAATCTGCTGCGCCTCATGCGGGAAGGGCGGATTCCGTTCAACGAGAGCGAGAAGGAGTTCTGCGAGTTGGCGCTCAAGGTCAGCGGCGCCGTCCAGGCGGCGCGCTGGACGAAGCTGGCCGATGGCACCGGGTTCATTCACAGCTTCAACGGCCCGCACTCGCTGTTTGTGGACACGATCCGCTCCTGCCGGTCCCTGGCCGTCGCCCACCGGCTGGGCCACCTGCTGATGGGTGAGCAGGACGAGCGCATTTCCCTGCTGCGCCGGCTCGTGGAACACGGCCTCAACACGGCCCGCTACAACGTCTATTACGGCGAAGGGCGTGATGCCTATGACGTGCGTGGGCGCACCGCCCACGAGGCGGTCTTCAACACGGCCAGCGGTGTGTTTCGCTGTCCAAACTCGCAGCAGGGGTACTCGCCGTTCAGCACGTGGACGCGGGGTCTGGCCTGGGCAATTTGCGGCTTTGCGGAGGAGCTTGAAATGCTCGACACCCTGAGCACTGACGAGTTCGAACATCTGGGAGGGGCGGAGGCGAAAGCAGACGTCCGGCGAACGTTTTTGAAGGCCGCTCTGGCCACCGCCGATTTCTATCTCGAGAACTGTTGCCGTGACGGCGTGCCGATGTGGGACACGGGCGCCCCGAATCTCCACCGTCTGCCGGCAGCCTACCTGGATCGCCCTTCCGACCCGTATAATCCCTGGGAGCCTGTGGATAGTTCGGCCGCCGCCATCGCGGCTCAGGGCCTCCTGCGGCTGGGCAACTTTCTCCTCGCGACCGGCGAAAAGCGGCGGGGTCACCGCTACCGTCCGGCGGCCTTCACCATTGCCGCCACTTTGTTCTCGGAACCCTACCTCGCTACAAACCCGCGACATCAAGGACTGATCCTGCATTCGGTGTATCACCGACCCAACGGCTGGGATTACGTGGCTCCGGGGCAGAAGGTGCCGAACGGTGAAAGTTCGATGTGGGGCGACTACCACGCCCGCGAACTGGCCCTGATGATCCTGCGGGAAGCGCGCGACCAGCCGTACCTGACTTTTTTCCGGTGCGTGGAGTAGGCGCGCCTGCCGGGCCTGGCGCACTCTGCGCTTTTATCGTCCGGCATCCTTCGGTATCCTTGCCTCATGAAACACGCTGGCAAGGCCACGCGAGCCGCGTTGCGACTCATCTACTGGTCCCTGGTGGCCATCGTGGCGCTGATTTTTGCCGGAGTGCTGGCGCGGCATCTCGGCAACCTCGTGGTCACTGTCGCCAGCGGCCTGGTCGGCCTTTGGCTGGTGTTCAGCGTGTTCTGCCTCTACTTCTTCCGCGATCCGGAGCCAACGGTGCCGTCCGCCGCGGACGTCATCCTTTCGCCCGCCAGTGGCAAGGTGGACGTCGTCACGGAGGCCGACGAACCGGACTTCATCGGCGGGCGGTGCCAGCGGGTATCCATCTTCCTCTCCATCTTTGACGTGCATGTCCAACGCGCGCCGGTGGCGGGCCGGGTCGCCTTCTACCGTCAGACGCCCGGCAAATTCGTGAACGCTTTGCAGCCGGACAGCGCGTTGGAGAACGAGAATCTCTATCTGGGCTTTGAGTCGGGCGAGGCCCCTGGGGAAAAGATCGGCGTGCGGTTGATCGCGGGACTCATTGCCCGGCGCATCGTCCCGTGGGTGCGACGCGGCGATGCGGTCGCGCGTGGCGAGCGGATTTCTCTCATCCAGTTCGGCTCCCGTGTGGACGTGTACCTGCCGATGAGCGTACGGGTGGCGGTGAAACCCGGTGACCGTGTGCGGGGCGGCGAAACCGTTATCGCGCGACGGACCTGACCATGCCCAACGACCCCTGCGCCCCGCCCGGCGACGCCCCGCCGCCGCTCAGAATCTATTTCTGGCCCAACCTGATGACGGGCGGAAATCTCTTCTGCGGCTTCGTGGCGCTCACCAAAATCGTCGAGACTGACCTCGCCGCGCCCGATTTCGACGTCAAGATCCGCTACGCGCTGTTCTTCATCCTGCTCGCCTGCATTTTTGATCTGCTGGACGGGCGGATCGCGCGGTGGGGCGGTTACGAAAGCCCGTTCGGGCGGCAGTTCGATTCGCTGGCGGACCTCGTGTCGTTTGGGGTGGCGCCGGCCTTCCTGGTGCATCGCATCGTGCTCAAGGATGTCTTCAGCCAGCACCCGGAGTTCGGGTGGTTCATCGCGTCCATCTACCTGATTTGCGGGGCCCTCCGGCTGGCGCGGTTCAACTGCATGGCGCAGACGCCCGGGGGCGGCGGGAGCAAGGAGTTTCTCGGCTTTCCCATTCCGGCCGCTGCCGGGCTGGTGGCATCCATCACGCTGTTCATCTTGTGGTGGGAGGCAAGGGAGTTCCCCACCGGTTCGTGGCGCTACACCCTGCCGGGCATCCTCCTGTTCCTGTCGTTCATGATGGTCAGCGAGGTGAAATATCCCTCCTTCAAATCCCTGAGCCTCGGGGTGCGTCGTCCCTTCATCAAGCTGGTGATCGCCGTTCTCTTCGTGGGTGTGCTGCTGGTGGCGTGGGAAAAAGTGCTGCCGGTGGTGCTGCCGCTGATCTTCGGCGGGTATCTGGTTTATGGCTTTGTCCGGCCTTACATCTCCCGACAGATGCGGCGCGAAATCGAGGAAGAAGAGGAGGAGGAAGCCGCTCCGGCCCAGAAAGGCTGAAGCTTCCCGCGACGGAAAACGCCGCCTGGCCGTCACGCAACAGCCCCGCCCCCGCCCCACACCGGCCAGGCCACAGCGGGCGCCGGCCGAATGAGCGGTCACGCTACTCCGGGCGCGCCAGTGTCAGCCACGCCACGACCGGGAAGTGGTCGCTGGGGAACTGTCCGTCCTCGGCGTAAGTGACGATTTCGGTCGCGCTGACATCCGTCACCCCGCGGCCGAGGATCCAGTCAATGCGCACGCCGTCCTGCTTCGGCTCGCGGAAACCGTTGAAGGTGTTGAAGCGCTCGTTGCGCCGCTCCTTCGCCTGTTCCCACGTGTCGGTGAAAAATCCGCCCGTCACCAAGGCGTGGTAGGCGGGGTTCTTGCCGGCTTCAGCATTGAAGTCACCCACGAGCAGAACGGGCAGGCGGGTCTTCAGGGCCTCAACCCGCTGGCGAATCAATGCCGCAGCCTTTTCCCGCGCCGGCTGGACGGCGTGGTCGAGGTGGGTGTTCCAGAAGTAGAACTCTTGTCCCGTTCGGCGATCGCTGAACCGCACCCAGGTGACCATTCGGCGATTGGTGTGACCCCACGTGGCCGACCCGATCACTTCCGGAGTGTCGGACAGCCAGAAGTGGTCGTACTCGAGGGGTTCGAAGCGGTCCCGACGGTAGAACACGGCCATGAACTCGCCCCGGCTGCCGCCGTCGCGACCCAGCCCGATCCAGTCGTATTCTGGCAGGTCCGCCGCGAGGTCCTTCAACTGGCCATAAACACCTTCTTGGGTGCCGATGAGATCCGGGCGGTACCGTTCGAGGCACCGTTTCATGATCGGCCGCCGGTCGGGCCACGCGTTCGGCGGCGTGTCGCTGGCGTAGCGGAGATTGTAGGTCATCACGCACAACGGGGCGGTCGCGCCGTCCGCCGCCGCCGCGGGAAACCGGTTTCCCAAGCCGACCAACAAAATCGCCAAGGCGGAGAGAATTCGCATGGGCGGAAGGTCAGTCACTGCCGCCATTCGCGCAAGCAGTCGCTCTCGCGGGGCGGTCAGGGCAGGAAGCCCTCACCGGGTGGCGGAAACTTGCGGCGGAGGTCGTCAACCACGAGCACCCAGTCCGGGCCGCCGCTGGGCGAAACGAACTGAGCTTCGCCCCGGTTGGTCAGTCGGCGATTCAGCGCCTGGGTCTTTCCGCTCCGGGGATTGAACCACCACGCCTGGAGCCGGTCTCCGGAGAGCAGGGCGAGATTCACGGTGACGGTCTGGCCGGGCAGGGGGAAGAACACCATCGCGTAGCTGCCATCGCGGGCGCGCGTTGCCACGGCCTCGCCGAGTCCGTTGCCGGCGTCGCCTACGAGAAAATCGGGCGCGGGGATGCGGTCGCGCATGGGCCGCGACTCGATCAAGGCGCGCAGGTGTCGCATCTGCGTGGCCCCGGTCCGTTCCAGGGCCTGTCCCCACGATACTTCCGCCCCGAGGAACGGCGGCGGCACCTTTGCGGACACTGGCTCAATGTCTTCGCTCCACATCATCCACACTTCGTTGGCGCCATAGGTGATGCCGGCGCCGCCCGCAAACACCGACCAGTAGGCGTTGCGACGGACGTCCCGATGGGTGAAGCGCCCGTTCTCCACCCGGAACCCGATCGGCATCCCTTCATAAGCCGGCTCGCCATTGATGACCGGCTTCGCCGGCGTGCGCGCGTAGTCGGTGGCGATCATCTCATGCGGTCGAACGTCGAGCGTATGGCCGCTCTGGATGAGGTTGAAATCCAACCAAGGCTCCGCGTGCAGTCGTGGCGCGGAGCTGCCGGGACCACGCGGATGATACGTGATCAACGGATCATGCGGGGCCAGCCCCTGCGTGATGCCCTCCGCCATCGCCCGCCAGGTGGTCTCGTAACCGTCCGGCGCGCGGTCGCCGCCAAGCACCCACATCACATTGGCACGGTCCCGATACCTCGCGCCCAGCCAGCGACCGTAGCCGGCGGCCTTTTCGGGTGTGAACAGGAAGTGATGCTCAAACAGCGCCGGCTCCTCGCGCACCGCGTAGGAGCCCCACGTGGGCAGGATGGCCACGTAGAATCCCCGTCGGGCGGCTTCGGCGACCGTAAAATCCAACAGTTCAAACCACCGCTCGTTCGGCGTGGCGGGATCAAGGTCCACCAGCGGCACGTCGCCGTAGCGGTTGGGGCTGGTCAGGCCGTTGATCTCCGGGAGCGCCACCACCTGAATGACGTTGAATCGCTGGTCGGCACGCTTGTCGAGGTAAGCCTGGATTTGCTCCCGCGTGATCCGGTGCAGCAACTCCCAGGCGGTGTCGCCCAGCCAGAAAAACGGACGCCCGTCAGCCTGCTCCAGCAGACGTCCGGATTCGTGGACCCGCAGCCTGGGCAGATCGGCAGCCGCCCGAGCGAAGAAACACGGAGCGAAAACACTCGCCGCAAGGACTAGGGGGCAGAAGATGCGGGCTTTCATGCGGTAACCATAGGCCCGCCTCCGACGGACTGCCAGACCGGCGTTGCCCGTTCTCGGCTGCGACCCGCCCTCGGAAATCGAGACGCGCACGCCAGTGGGCGGCACCAGGTTCCGCGGCCCGCCCACGCTTCCGAGCAGGCCCCCGGCGGTATCCGTTCAACTTCTGAGAGACCGTCCGGCGAGGACCTTGATCGTGGCGAGGGACACCCAGGGCTGCCCGCCTCAAAGCAACCAGCCCAGCAGTGCCAGGATCACCGCGATTGCGATCACGGGCAGCAACCACCGACGCGTGGGGTCGGCGCGGTCCGGCGCGCGACGACCACGAAGGGAGGCTGCATTGTCACCTTCGAAAGCTTCATCGGGCAGCTCCAACCCGTCATACCGCGCCGCCTCCGACCAGCCGGTTTCTTCGCACGCCCCGCAGTCCGGGCAGGCGCTGGCTTTTGGCGGCACATCGGCACCGCAGTTGGGGCAGATTTCCGGCGGCATCCGTCGCGGACGAAAATTCGGTTGCGATGGGGCAGGGTCAAGTCCGCGGTGGCTTGGAAAGCTCTCCCCGGCCCCCTGCGCAGCCCTCGGTCGGCGCCGAAACAAAGAGGACCTGAGGCCAACGAAAACCCCTGAACCGGGGGGCGAGGTCAGTCGGGAACTCAGCCGTTGACGGCCAGTTGACCTTTGTTAGCGTCCCTTCACCTTCGCTTCGGAAATTCCAGCGAATCTCAGAACTCTGAACTCGATTGATTATGCCTAAAGCAACGAAATACGTTTACACCTTCGGAAACAAGAAGGCCGATGGCGACGGCTCCAAGAAGCCCTTACTCGGCGGCAAGGGCGCCAACCTCGCCGAGATGTCCCGTATCGGCCTCCCGGTGCCTCCGGGCTTCACGATCACCACCGAGGTTTGCACCTATTACTACCAGCACAAAAAGACCTACCCGAAGGAACTCGACGCCCAAGTGAAGGCCGGCGTCGCCTTCATCGAGAAGATCATGGGCACCAAGTTCGGCGACAAGTCGGCCATGCCCCTGCTCGTCTCCGTCCGCTCCGGCGCCCGCGACTCGATGCCGGGCATGATGGACACGATTTTGAACCTTGGCCTCAACGACCAGACCGTGTTGGCGCTGGTCAAGGCCACCAACAACGAGCGCTTCGCTTGGGACTGCTACCGCCGCTTTGTCCAGATGTATGGTGACGTCGTTATGGGCGTGCAGAAGCGCGCCGGCGAAGATCACGAGCCGTTTGAAGTCGTCATCCACGGCCTCAAGCACGAGCGGTATCACGAGGACATCGAGGACACCAAGCTTACCGTGGACGACCTCAAGGAACTGGTGAAGCGGTTCCAGACCCTCATCGAGGAGCGCACCGGCGGCAAGGAATTCCCGCAGGATCCGTGGAAGCAGCTCTGGGGCGCCGTCGGCGCCGTGTTCGGGTCCTGGATGAACGACCGCGCCATCGTCTATCGCCGCAAGTACAACATCCCCTCTGAGTGGGGCACGGCCGTCAATGTGCAGGCGATGGTTTATGGCAACACCGGCGACAATTCCGGCTCGGGCGTCGCGTTCACCCGCAACCCGGCCAACGGCGTGAAGGAGTTCTACGGCGAATTCCTCATCAATGCCCAAGGCGAAGACGTTGTCGCGGGCGTGCGCACCCCGGAGCCGGTCGCGCAGCTCGCCAAGGAAATGCCTGCCGCCTACAAAGAGCTCGACAACATCCGCACCACTTTGGAGAAGCACTTCAAGGACGTGCAGGACTTTGAGTTCACCATCCAGGACGGCAAGGTCTTCATGCTCCAGACTCGCAACGGCAAACGCACTGCTTTGGCCGCGCTCAAGTTCTCCATGGACATGGTCAAGGAGAAGCTCATTGACTGGAAGACCGCCATCCGCCGCAACCCGGCCGACCAGCTTGACCAGTTGCTGGCGCCCATCTTTGACCAGAAGGCCGAGAAAGCCGCCAAGGTCATCGCCACCGGCCTCCCCGCAGGCCCTGGTGCCGCCTCCGGCAAGCTCTACCTCAACGCCGACCGTGCCGATGCCGCCGCCGCCAAGGGCGAAAAAGTGCTGCTGGTCCGTAACGAAACCTCGCCGGAAGACCTCCGCGGCATGATCGCCTCCGAAGGCATCCTGACGGCGAAAGGCGGCGTCAGTTCGCACGCCGCGCTCGTCGCCCGTCAGATGGGCAAGGTCTGTGTCTGCGGCGCGTCCGCGCTCCAGATTGATTACAATGCCAAGACCGTCACGGCTGGCGGCCAGACATTCAAGGAAGGGGATTACCTCTCGATCAATGGCACGCTCGGCAACGTCTATGCCGGCCAAATCCCGACCGCCGCCTCCGAGATCGTCCAGGTGCTCATCGAGAAGTCTCTCGATGGCAAGAAGAGCGAGACCTACGGGATGTATTCCACCCTGATGAACTGGTGCTCGAAAGTCACCAAACTCCAGGTCCGCACCAATGCCGACACCCCCGAGCAGACCGAGAACGCCATCGCGTTCGGCGCCACGGGCATCGGCCTGTGCCGCACCGAGCACATGTTCTTCGAGGGCAACCGCATTGACGCCATGCGCGAGATGATCCTCGCCGACAACCTCGCCGCCCGCAAAGGCGCGCTGGCGAAGTTGCTGCCTTACCAGAAGAGTGACTTCGTCGGCATCTTCAAGGCCCTGAAAGGCTTTCCGGCCACCATCCGCTTCCTCGACCCGCCGTTGCACGAGTTCCTCCCGCACGAGGAAGCCGCGCAGCAGGACCTGGCGCAAAAGATGGGCGTGCCGGTCGAGAAGATTCAGCGCCGCGTGAAGGAACTCCACGAGTTCAATCCGATGCTCGGCTTCCGCGGTTGCCGTCTCGGCATCGTCTATCCGGAAA
This sequence comes from uncultured Verrucomicrobiae bacterium, assembly GCA_937976685.1. Lineage (GTDB taxonomy): Bacteria > Verrucomicrobiota > Verrucomicrobiia > Limisphaerales > J093 > JADJWF01. The sequence continues at coordinate 1,011 of CALJWR010000028.1, read as the reverse complement.
TCTCCGAGATGCAGGCCCGCGCGGTGTTCGAAGCCGCGGCCGAAGTGCAGAAGGCCGGCATCAAGGTGAAGCCCGAAGTCATGATTCCGCTGGTCGGGTTCAAGAAGGAGCTCGAGCTCCAGGCCGAACTCGTGCATCGCGTGGCCAAGGAAGTCATGGCCGAGCAGAAGGTGAAGCTCAACTACCTGGTCGGCACGATGATTGAAGTGCCGCGCGGGGCGTTGACCGCCGACGAGATCGCCCAGACCGCCGAATTCTTCAGCTTCGGCACGAACGACCTCACCCAGACCTGCCTGGGCATGAGCCGCGACGATTCCGGCAGCTTCCTGCCGCCGTATGCGGAACTGGAAATCTGCAAGACCAACCCCTTCGCCGCGATTGACCAGACCGGCGTGGGCCAGTTGATGAAGATCGCGGTGGAGAAGGGCCGCCAGACCCGTCCGGACATCAAACTGGGCATCTGCGGCGAACACGGTGGCGACCCGAACTCGGTGAAATTCTGCCACAAGATCGGGCTGACCTACGTGAGTTGCTCGCCCTTCCGCGTCCCGGTCGCCCGCCTCGCCGCCGCCCAAGCCGCGCTGGAGGAGGAAGCCGCCGGGGCCGCCGGCCAGAAACCGGCGAAGAAAAAGTAACCGCCCCCACGAGGCGGCGCCTTGGCAGCGCGCCGCTGCCCAAGCCTGAATTCACGCCCGCCGCCCCGGGCCACCGGGGCGGCTTTTTTTTCTTCGGGCCGGTCCGTTGAAGTCAATCTCGGCTCAACCCTGCCTGGTCCCGAGATTTCACCGCCGGAAATCAATCGCGGCGCGGCGGGAGGCGACCCAAGACTTCCAGCTGGCTGCGTGATCTGGCGCTGAAGAACCTCGGCTTTGCCGGACGGGCAAACTTCGCGCGCCAGCCCTCGCGCCGGGCGTGCGCCCAAGGAAACGTCGGATGCGCTAGGTTCCGCGGGCGGCACCGGCAGGTCTTGGCAGGCGCCTCCGCGAGGGCCGCGTGGATTTTTGGGAATAC
>CALJWR010000027.1 GCA_937976685.1 uncultured Verrucomicrobiae bacterium | reverse complement strand
ACCCGCCTCGGAATTTGCAAAGCTGTTTCTCACGGCGGCAAGTAGCGGCGGCGATGATCTCCAGAAATTCCGCCATTTAATGGATGCGGCGGGAGAAGATTTTACCCGCGCGTGACCAGCCCGTAACTCGCCGGCCGGCTGATTCGGCCTGCCCGATTTCCAAACTGGCTGGTGCGCGGAACCGTCCGCAACTACCCTCGGGACCGCGTTATGGCTTTCGTTAACCCTTTCGCTGCGCTGCGACCCCAGCCCGAACCCGCCGCCCGGATTTGTGAACTGCCCTACGACGTGATGTCGTCGGAAGAGGCCCGCGCCGTGGCGGCGGGCAACCCGTTGAGTTTTCTCCGCGTGAGCAAACCGGAGATTGAACTTTCCTCTGCCGTGAATCCGTATGCACCCGAGGTGTACGCCCGGGGTGCCGCGAATTTCCGCCGACTAATCGCCGAGGGTGCTCTGCGGCAGGACAGCACGCCCGCCTTTTACCTGTACCGTCAGGTCATGGGAGGGCACTCGCAGGTCGGGCTGGTGGCGACCACGAGTTGCCAGGAGTACCTCGATGGCGCTATTCGGCGCCACGAGTTTACCCGTCCGGACAAGGAGGACGACCGCGTGCGACATATTAAAGCGTTGAACGCGCAGACCGGCCCGGCGTTTCTAGCGTACCGCGCCGATCCCGCCATTGACGGGTTTGTGGCGGCGCGGACGGCGGCGACGCCGGCGGTGGACTTCACGGCTGCCGATGGCATCCGGCATTCGGCATGGGTGGTGGGCGAATCGTCAGACATCGAGTTTCTGCGCGCGGCCTTTGCGGGGATTCCGAGGCTCTACATCGCGGATGGCCATCATCGTTCGGCCGCGGCAGCACGGGTCTTCCTGGATCGAAAAGGGGCGGGGAACAGCGCGTGGTTCTTGTCGGTCATCTTTCCCCACGATCAGCTTCAGATCCTTCCGTATCATCGGGTGGTGAAAGACCTTCGCGGCCTTTCGCAGGAAGACTTCCTGGTTCGGCTCGCGGCGGTGTTTGAGATCGTCGGGGGAGATGTTTCCGCGCCAGTTCGCAAACACGAGGTGGGCCTTTATCTGGGCGGGCGCTGGCGGGCGCTGCGTTTCCGCCCCGAACAACTGGCGGGACGGAACGGTGTGGACGCGCTCGATGTCAGCCTGCTGCAGGAACTGGTGCTGGCACCGATTCTCGGCATCGAAAACCCCCGGACCAGCGAGCGCATCAGCTTCGTGGGCGGGATTCGGGGCACCCCGGAGTTGGAACGTCTCGTCAACAGCGGCGAATACGCCTGCGCTTTCGCGATGTTTCCGACGGACATCGCCGACCTGATGGCCATTGCCGATGCCGGCGGCATCATGCCCCCGAAAAGCACCTGGTTCGAGCCGAAGCTGCGCGACGGCATGTTCTGCCATCTGATCTGACGCGGGGCGAATTCCCGTTGGCCCGGCGGCTGCCGCGTCGCATAGTCGTCGTATGGACAAGGAACAAGTCGCCGAAATCCTGAGCGAGATCGGGGTGCTGCTCGAACTGAAGGGCGAAAACCCATTCAAGACTCGCGCCTATCAGAACGCTGCGCGCGCGCTGGAGGGCCTGTCGGAACCCCTGGAAAAGGTGGTTGCGGAAGGAAGACTCGGCGGCATCAAGGGCGTGGGCGAGGCCCTGCGGGAGAAGATCACCACGCTGGTGACCAGCGGACGCCTGCCCTACTACGAGGAGCTGCGCGCCTCGATTCCGCCGGGCCTGGTGGAAATGCTCAATCTGCCCGGCGTGGGGCCCAAGAAGGTCAAGGCTCTCTGGGAACGTCTCGGGATTACGTCCGTCGAGCAACTTGAACTCGCGTGCCGGGAAGGGAAAGTCGCGACGCTGGATGGTTTCGGCGAAAAGACCCAGACGAAGATCCTCGAAGGCATCCAGTTCCGTCGGCAGTACGCCGCCCGCCATTTGTTGAGCGACGCCTTGTCCGTGGCGGAGCCCATTCTGGAAAGCCTGCGCGGCCACCCGGACGTGATCCGTTGCAGCCCGGCCGGCAGTGTGCGGCGCTTCAAGGAGGTCATCGGTGACGTGGATTTTCTCGTCTCGTCCCGGGCGCCCGCCGCCGTCATTGATTACTTCACCGGCCAGGAAGGCGTGCTGAGCGTGTCCGCCAAGGGGGACACCAAGGCCAGCGTGATTCTCGCTGGCGGAATCCAGGCGGACCTCCGGGTCGTCAGCGACGCTGAATATCCCTTTGCGCTGGCCTACTTCACCGGCAGCAAGGAGCACAACATTGTCATGCGCCAACGGGCCATCCAGCGCGGCCTGCGGCTGAACGAGTACGGCCTTTTTCGTTCCTCCGAGGAGACGCGCGATCCGACGCTGCGGGTTCCTTGCCACACGGAGGAAGAGATCTTTGCCGCGCTGGGCCTCGCGTATATCCCGCCCGAGTTGCGCGAGGACAAGGGTGAAATCGCCGCCGCTGAGCAGGGGCCGTTGCCGCGGCTGGTCGAGTGGACCGATCTCAAGGGCTCGCTGCACAACCACTCGAACTGGAGCGATGGCCGTCATTCTCTCGAGGAAATCGCGGGCCACATGCGCGACCTCGGGTTGAGTTACTGGGCGATCACCGACCACTCGCGCGCGTCCTTTCAGGCCAACGGTCTGACCGCCGAGCGCGTTCGCGAGCAGATCGGGGCGATCCGGCGGGTCAACGAAGCCTGCGCTGCGGAGGGGTCCGGCTTCCGCCTCCTGCCCGGCATCGAAGTGGATATTCTACGGGACGGTTTGGATTTGCCGGACGACCTCTTGGCGGAACTAGACGTGGTGGTGGCGAGTCTCCACGTGGCGGGGGGGGACGAGGCCGACAACACCCGCCGGCTGATCCGCGCGGCCCAAAATCCGTGGGTTCACATCCTCGGCCACCCCACCGGCCGCCTGCTGCTCCAGCGCGAACCGTACAGGGTCAACCAGACGGCCGTGATTGACGCGTGTGCGGAAACCGGCACCTGGATCGAACTCAACTGCAATCCCCGCCGGTTCGACCTCGACTGGCGACTCTGGCACTACGCACGGAGCAAGGGCGTGAAGTGTGTCATCAACCCGGACGCCCACCGCCACGAACACGCGGGCTTTCTGCGGCTGGGTGCGGGGGTGGCTCGCAAGGGAGGTCTGACGAAGGCCGACGTCATCAACACGCTGCCGCTCGGGCAACTGCGAAAGGAACTGGCCGGGAAACGCGCAGGACGTTGAGCAATGGCCCGATCGCCGGGCGGGGGGCTGCTACCACCTCAGCCGAAAGAAGTGGGCGCCTGAGTCCTCCCGCTGGCCGAGCGTAAGGGAGTACGGCGATTGGCCCGGCGAGTTGGTTTCCAAGGTCAGCCAGTCGCGCAAATTCGTCGAGAGCTCGAGGACTTGGGCCAGGCCGGCCGGTGTCTCGATGGTCAAATGCAACACCCGGTTCGGTCCGGTTTCGACGCCGATGAAACGCGGGCCGGCTTCGAACCGCAGTACGGCGGTCGCGCCCGGGGCCAGCGACACAGGCCAAGCGCCATCGCTTGGCGCCACGCGCGAGCCCGACAGTAGTTCGGTGACCACGGGCTGGTCAGGCACCCCGGCGTCCCGGCCCACCAAGCGCACGAGACCTGATTGGGGCTTCGCGGTGTCGTTGAGGAGCGTGAGATAGGTGACGCCGTTGGTCGTTGGTCCGAAGCGCTCAATGAAAATCTGCGGGTTCTCACACGCGGCGCCGGTCACTGGTTGCCAGCCGGCTTCGGCCACCTGCCTGACGAGCGGAATGTAGCGTTTGAACAGGGGCCGATCACGGTTGTACCAGGCCGGATTCTGCCAGTAAGGATTCTCGGCGGCGTTGTGGCTGAACATGGACGGGAAAAACCCGTAAAAGAGGCAGCGCTGGAAGTAGCGCTCGACCAATTCCGGGGTGAACCGATTGTAGTCGGTGTTCATGAGCAACAGATACGGCTTGCCGCCGGCCAGCGTTCGCCACAAGCAGGCCTGCGAATCGGAGACCGCCCGGTAAGTGCCGCCCGAAAGCCAGTCGGTCTCCGTGCCCATCACGTCCAGCCACGGGACCAGAAAGCTGAAGCGGTAGGGTACGCTGTTGGCAAACATCAGCCCGCCGAGCCGATGCACGTCCTCGCTGATCCAACGCGTGAACTCATAAACGGCCAGCCCCTTGAACAAGGCCGGCTGGCGACTTTCGGTGGCGAAGGTGAGCGGTACGGTCGAGTAACGGAAATGCTCGCGCCGGAAGTTCAGGTCGGCGGTGACGTACCCCTCCAGCGAGTCCAAGTATTCGCCGTCGAGCCGCGCTTTTGCCGTGGGCCCGTAGAGCTGATCCTTGATGGCGTCGTCCCAGTGGACGGTGGCGCCATTGGGCGACGCGGGCAGGTGGGGATTGGGGTTGAGGCTCCACACGGCGCCATTGGCCCAGGGTTCGTTCCGGAAGAGCAGGGCGGGGCGCCCGTCTGGCTCGAACATCGCGGCGGCTTGCGTGGCCAGCGCCATCTGGCGCTGGCGGCCGGAAGGGCCGGTCGCGTATTGCTCGCGCACACGCAGGGCTTCGGCCTCGGTGCGCGGCAACTCCGGCGCCATGGGCATCCACCAGGTCATGGGCTCGGTGTACCGGAAGCTCAGCACGCCGTGGGCGTCGTCCCACGCGACGTTGTTGTCGCCCTCGTGATAGCGGAAGCCGAAGTCCTGCCAGCCTTCCACCGTGCTCACATCGGTGAACGGCATCCAGATGCCCTGCTCGCGCGAGCGCACCGCGAAGTGGTCGGGGAAGATTTTCTGATACCGCTGCCACGCAGCGCGAAAGCCTCCCTCCGGATCGAACCGAAACAGGACGAAGCAAAATCTCGCCCCGCCCGGCAGGCGTTCGGTTTCGGGGACGAGGCCGAAATCCCACGCGATGAAGAACTGCCGCGTGCCCGCATGATAGACGAGCCGGAACTGCGCCGGCCGGCCCATGTCGAGCGCCAAGGCGAGACCGGATTGGTGGTCGTGAATGGCCGCCAGCGGGTAGGCGGACATCCTCCCCGTGGTGCCGCAGCCAACCGGGTTCACTCGGGTGAACTCGGTGTTCCCCTCGATGGTCCGGTGGGAGCGGATGTCGTCGCCCCAGATCCAGCCACGGGCGTCCACGGGCAGCGCGAAGAGGAGCAACACGGCGCGGTCGCTGCCGCGGGTGTCGGTCAGCGTGCCTTCGATGGCCAGGTGATCGGCGGCGGCGTGAATCTGACTGTCGAGGGCAAGCCCGAGCTCCGGACACGTGCCCTCGGCGAAAGTGAACAGGTCGGACTCGGCGGCCACGTCACGGGCGAGAAAGCCGCCCGGCGCGTTTGCGGTCAGGTCGCTCTCGCCAACCCGGAGAGACGCCAAGCGCTGGCCGCGCATCACCAAGCGCAGGTCATCGCCCGTCGAGTATTCGCGCGGTTCGCCGCCGAGCGGCGGCGGCGGTTCCACCGGCTCCATGGGCGTGCCCTGGAACAAGATCGTGCTGCTGTCGGAGCCCGTTTCCGTCACGGAAACGTCGTCAAACCACACCTGTCCTGCCTTGCCCCGCAGCAGACAGTGGACCGTCAGCGAGCGCACGGGCTTGTCGGGCACGATCACGAGCTCGCGCCGCTCCCAATCGTGGGTGCCGGTGGCGAAGTTTGCCGTTTGTCCCCATAGGGGAGAGCCGTCGGCGTAAACCAGGTCCACGTACAGTGAGTAGCCGCTGTCGCGCCCGCCCGTGACACCTTCGGCCCGGCTCCAACCACTGACCACGAGGGGCAGTGCGTTCGTGCGGTTGAGCGTCAAGGTCTGGCTGGCGCCGCGCCAGCCAGTCGTGTCCGGGGCGGCACAGGCCAGGGCCTGCGAGCCGTTCCAGCCTTCGCCGGACGCGATGCGGTAGCCCTGAGGCGCGGCTTGCCAGAAGGTGAGCGCGCCGCCCTGTCGCGTCTCGAAGCCGCCGTTGCGAATCAAGTTGGTCGCGGTCGTTTGGCTCGAAACGACGCGCAGCACGGGCGTCGCGGCTTGGAGGGGCCAGTCGGCGCTCAGAACCAGCGCCGCCACCACCCAGACCATGCGGCGTTGAAGGTTGCGCGCGGCGGGCAGGATCGTTGAAGACCGGTATGTCACGCGGAACGGTTAGCCCGTGGCGGCACGTTCTGCCAGCCGGAGTTGGCCGGTGGGGACCAGCCAACTTGGGTGGGGAAGGCAAAAACCTCGCACCAGCAGGGTGATCGAAATTGCAGGTCCAATCAGTACAGCAAGCGGGCCGCGCCCGTGTGAGCGCGGCCCGGCAGGTCCATCGAACTTTGCCTCAGTACATCGCGTCGTAGTTCTCCTGAATCTTGCCGTACTGGGGATTGACAGTCTCGACGTGGCCGTCGGGCATGCTGACGCACGCCTTGCCCTTTTTGAGGAACTCGTTCTGGGGCACGCGCTGCTTGCGGGCGAACTGATGCCGGCCGCTCAGGGTGTTGCCGGGCGGCACGAATCGGCCGTCATCCACGGGGTCGCCATTGGACCAGTTGGCACTGTCGCTGTTTTCCTCGACGATCATCAACTTCCGGGTCGGGTTGCGAATGGAGGCCGTCTTGAAGTGCAGGGGCGGCACGCCCTGGCCGTAGAGCGAGGCGATGCCGCGGTTCTCACTGCCAGACACGTAGCTGACCAGTGTGTAGGAATAGAGGTAGGGGTTCTGGCCCGCCGGCGCTTTGCGCCATTTCATCTCTCGTTCCAAGGCATCGCGATCCGACGGGCAGCGGAAAAGATTGGTGGTGAAATTGCCGATGTAGCGGGCGATCGCGCTGTTTTGGACGTTGGTGTAGAAACTCGCCGGAAGCGTGGGGTCGTTGCCTTGGCGGGCCGTCAGGTTCCAGAAGATCCAGTCTTCCTTCATGGGTTCGTAGGCCCCCTTGGATGCCACGCCGGGAAACACGTCGTCGAAATCGCCCAGGTAAAGGATAAAGGCCAAGC
>CALJWR010000026.1 GCA_937976685.1 uncultured Verrucomicrobiae bacterium | reverse complement strand
AAGCTGCGGATCCTGCGCCGCCAATGCGCTCTCACGGGCCTCGGGTTCGAGCGTTTCGATGTACCCGGCCTGCCGGCGGTTGAAGGCGGCCTGCGTTTCCTCCGGGGTCATCGGCACGATGATGTCGGGCGTGATGCCCTGCTCGTGAATGACCCGCTGGCTGGGCGTGTAGTACTTCGCCGTGGTGAGGCGGAGGGCGGATCCATCCATCAGCGGAATGACCGACTGGACCGAACCCTTGCCGAAGGTGCGTTCGCCGACGATGACAGCGCGCTTCAAGTCCTGCAGGCAGCCGGCCACGATTTCCGAGGCGCTGGCGCTGCCGCCGTTGACCAGCACCACCAGCGGCACTTCGAGATGTTTGTCGCGGCTCGTCGCCCGGTACTCGCGCCGTTCGGCGGGATCGCGTCCGCGGGTGGAGACGATCGGCGTTCTCGCGGGCACGAACTTTTCGCACACCATGGCTGCTTGATCCAGCAGCCCACCCGGATTGTCGCGCAAATCCAGGACCAGCCCCTGCAGGCCCTGCCCCTCGAGTTTCTTCAACGCGGCTGACAGTTCCTTCTGGGTGCTCTCCCCGAACTGGCTGAGCCGGATGTAGCCCAGCTTGTCGGGCCCTAGCGGGTAGTCGCCGCGGCCATTGATGTCGCGGACGGTGTCCACGCGGATCCTCTCGCGCTTGAGAGTGATGTCGCGTTCGGTTCCGGTGGAGGGGCGCTCAATGGTGATGGTCACTTCGGTGCCGGGCTCGCCACGGAGTTGCTGGATCGCCTCGTTTTGGCTCAGGTCCCGGGCGTTGCGGCCATTGATCCGGACAATGCGGTCGCCGGAGAGAATGCCTGCCCGCGCGGCGGGCGTGTCGTCAATCGGCGCGATGACGGTCAGGACCCCCCCCCGCATTCCCACCTGAATCCCCACGCCGCCAAAGCGGCCCTCGGTGTCTTCCTTCAGCCCTTCGTAGCGCTTGGGTTCAAGAAACTCGCTGTGGGGATCAAGGGTGCCGAGCATCCCCCGCAGGGCGCCGTAGATCAGGTCCTGGTAGGAAAGGTCCGCCCCGTCCACGTAGTCCTGACGGACCCGTTCGAGGACCAGCGCGAACAGGCGCAACTGCCGGTAGATGTCGTTCTTGGGTTCCGCTTCGGCCGACTGGAGGTAAAGCTGGGCGCCAAAAAACAGGTTGAGCGCCAGCGCGGTGATGGTGACCGAGTAAATCAAACGTCTCTTCATGCGGTGCCGTTCGCGTCGAACGCCGTGGACAGTAGGAGTGGCGCGCCGCGGTGGCAAGGAGCCCGCCGGATTCGGGCGCACGCCGCAAGGGGCTCAAGGCACCACCGTGAAGCCGCCGCCAGAAGGGCTGATCGCCCCGGCCACTGCCGCGGGGATCCCGGCACTGGCGCCCACAATGAGGCGTGTCTGGACGCCCTCGTCCAACCGCAAGGGCCCGGCGGCGGAGGCGATCAAACCGGTGGTGGTTTGTTGCGCGTAGTGGAGGAGGCCCGGCCGCAGCGGCACGGAGAAAACCGCCAGCGCCAAACCATAGACGAGCACATGCCAGGCCGCCGCTTCGCCCGCCTCGGCCGCCTCCCAGTAGCGCCGCACCACGCGGGCATCACGCAAGGGCAGGAGTCGGCGCAGTTGCGACCGGCCGACCGTGCGGCTGGCGGCCGCGAAGTTGCCCAGCCGGCCACCCGCCGCCAGCTCACGGTCCAAGGCGAGCAGCTCGCGCAATTCACCCCGACTGCCGTGTCCCCAAGCGCGGACGATGGCCGGAAGTTCCACGGGCACCAACAACTCGCGCTGGTAACCAGCGACGAAGCGGGCCAGCGACGTCGCATCTTTCACCGGCTCGGCGCCGAGGGCTTCAGCCACCGGCAGGACCGCCAGCACGCCGGACGATCCGATCCGCTCGACCAGGGGATGCGGATCACCCAGCAGGGCGCCAACTTCGGGACGCGGATCGGAACGTAACGGGTTCACAATGCAAACTCAGTTCGGCCGGTTCCGGCCAAGACGCCGCCAAAGTAGGGGTGAACCCCAACTTGCGCCAGCGTCATCCGCGCACGGGGCAGCCGTCCGGGACAAAGTTCCGGAGACGCCGGGCCGCCGAGCGCCGTGCGGGCAACTCGCTGACCCGGATACGTCATGCTCAGGGTAGCCGCTGCCGTGAGGCGGCGGTTCGGGCGGCGTGGGCGCGCCTCCGCCGGCTCACGCCGGCGGAGGCAGTCTGCTGGCGTTTACTGCGAACGGTGAAATGCCCGAGCTAGAGTCGGACACGCGCGAGATAGATCGCAGTCCTGCCCTCATGCGAGGAGTAGTAGCTGACCCACACGAAGCCTTCGTGCCACACCACCCCCGGATAGCTGGTGTCGCCACCCGAGGGCAGCCGCAGGATTTCGGTGAGCTGACCCGTGGGCACATCCAGCGTTGCGAGAGAGGTTCGCGCGCCGCCATCATAAAGCCGGATTCCCGCCAGCAATCGGCCGTCGGGCAGAAGCAGCAGGTGGGGTCCTCCAATTCTCACGCCAAGGTCCTTCCATTGCCAGTCGGTGTACGGGGGGCGTGACGTGCCCACTTGAGCAGAGCCCGGTTCCCCGTCGCGGCGCAGCAGGCAGACAAGTGTTCGGTCCGCCAACACGGCCAAACCGGTTTCGTTGGGGTAACCCTGATCGAACAACCTCGCTATGACCGTCTCAAAGCGCCGCCCGTCGGCGCTCCGGTACAAGCGCGTGAATCGCTCCTCCGTGGTGTCGTAACCGACCCCGTACACGGTGTCGCCCGCCCACACCACCCGCCAGAGCCAGACGTTGGGTTCGCCGACGGACGCGGGTTCGCTCCATCGCCAACCGTCGGCCGAAAACCACGCGTAGGTTTGATGGCGGGCGGGCGCAGGTGGTGTCAGCGCGCCGGCCGCAGTCAGCATCAACCGGCTGTCCGGGGTGGGCGTGATCTTGGGATCGCGAAGGTCGGCGACCGGCGAAGTGATCCGTGCGGCGGATGCCCAGTTCGTGCCGTCCGACGACACGATCACGCGCACGGCGCCGTCGGGCGAGACGTGTTCCGCCCCCTCGCGGAAGACACACCACCACTGGTCACGAAACCGCGTCAGGTCCGTGAACGCGCAGTGCGGCGCCTGATCCCAGATGCGGCGGGACTCGATCAGTTGGGGTTCCGCCGCGATCGTCTGAACGGCCAGACTACCCGCCAATGCGGCGATGGCTCCCCGGGTGAGTGATCTCACGGCGGCAAGACTAACGGTTCCTGCTCGTCCTTCCGAGCGCAAAGGCCGGTAGCGGGCCGATTCCTCGAACAGAGGCGCCCCGGTCCAAGGGAAGCTACCGACGGGAACAGGTCTGGAATTGCGCTGGTGCCACCTCGCCCCTAGAACTCACGCCATGATGTCGAGCCACCACGTCAGCCGCCGGCGATTTCTTCACGCCGTCGCCCTCGCCTCGGCCGCAGCACCGGGCTTCCTCCGCGACCTGCGCGCCGCCTCACCGAATTCAACTCTGCGCCACGCCAGCTTCGGAGCCAGCGGCATGGCGGCGGCCGACATCCAGTCCATTCTCAATGCGCCGAACGTGCAATTGGTGGCCGTGGCCGACGTGGACCTCAATCGAGCGGCCGAGTTGAAAAAGCGATACCCGAACCTGCGCGTGTATCAGGACTGGCGCGAGTTGCTCAACAAAGAACGCGACCTGGACTCGGTGAATGTCTCGACGCCCGATCACCTGCATGCGCCGATCGCCATGTCCGCGATGCAGCTCGGTCGGCACGTCTATTGCCAGAAGCCACTGACGCACAACGTCCTGGAATCTCGGCGGCTCACGGAGTTCGCGCGCGACCGCAAGCTGGTGACGCAGATGGGCATCCAGATTCACTCTGCCAGCGAGTATCGCCTGGCGGTGGAGTTGATCCAGCGGCTGGCCATTGGGAAGGTCCGCGAGGTCCACACCTGGAGCGGCAAAAAGTGGGGCGATCCCTCACCGTTGCCGGACCGCCGCGACACGCCGCCGGCGGGCTTCGACTGGAATCTGTGGCTGGGCGTCGCCGCTGACCGGCCTTTCATCGGCGACGGTTATTACCATCCCGCCAACTGGCGGAAGCGCCTCGATTTCGGCACGGGCACCTTTGGCGACATGGGCTGTCATATCTACGATCCGGTCTTCAAGGCGCTGGAGCTCACGGCGCCCTTGTCGGTCCGGTCCGAGGGGCCGGCGCCGAATCGTTGGAACTGGTCGGTCAACGCGATCATTCACTATGTGTTCCCGGGCACGAAGGTCACTGAGGGCCCGACGGTCAACGTGACGTGGTACGACGGCGATGAGCGTCCGCCCAGGGACATCACCGCTCTGATCGGCGATCAGCCGGTGCCGGACCAGGGCTCCATTTTCGTCGGCACGAAAGGAGTCCTGTTGCTGCCGCATATTGGTCCGCCGCAACTCCTGCCGGAAAAGGATTTCGAGGGCTACCCGGTTCCGCGCGTTGCGGGCGCTGACCACTGGCGGCTGTGGGTCGAGGCTTGCCGCGGCGGCGCGAAGCCATCCGCGAGCTTCGCTTACTCCGGACCGCTGACGGAGACCGTGTTGCTGGGCGGTGTGGCCACGCACTTTCCGAAAACCACGCTTGAGTGGGACGCCGCCGCGCTGCGGTTCACCAACGTCACGGACGCGAACCAGTACGTCCGCAGGACGTATCGGCAGGGGTGGGAGGTCGAGGGATTGGCGTGACCGTCGGCGTTCGGAGGTCCGGCCCCTGACTGGAGATTTGCCGCTACTGCGCGCGCTGCCGGGCCGGCGGCTTGCCGGCCGCCTGCTTGTGATACGGGGTGTGCAGGTTGAAGTAGATCGCGCAGAGCGGGCGCTCACCCTCGGTCTGGCTGAGGATCACGGTGAGATGACGATCGAGGGCGATGCCGTGGCGCAGTCCCGGGGCGCGGTTCTCGTAGGCCGCGATGGCCTTCTCCATCAGCGAGGCGAGCGAGGCCCGACATTCCTCGACTGATTTGTTCAGGCAGATGACATATTTGTCGAAGGCCTTCAGGGCCTCGGTCATCTCCGGTTTGAACGTCTCAACCGTCACGGTGCGAAGGTATCGCCGACGGCCTCGACGGCAAACGAAAACTCCCCTCCTCAAGCCGCGCTTGGCTCAAGGGGTGTTTGCCGCGGGCGTTCTCCAAACAGGGCGGTGCCAATCCGCACCAGCGTCGCGCCTTCTTCGATGGCCACCTCGAAGTCGCCGGTCATGCCCATGCTCAGGTGGGCCAGGGGCGCGCCCAGCCGCTGCTCGCACTCTTGTTTCAACTCGCGCAGCCGCCGGAAATGAGGGCGCGCCTTCTCCGGATCGGGTGACCACGGGGCCATCGTCATCAGCCCGTGAATTTCGAGGCGCGGCAGGGCATTAAGCGCGGACAACTCGTCCAACAAGGCGTCCGGGCGGTAGCCGAACTTGCTGGCCTCGCCGGCCACGTTCACTTCGAGCAGCACCGAAACCTGTTTCGCCGCTTTGTCGGCCTGGCGTTGGATTTCTTCCGCCAGCCGCAGGCTGTCCACGCTGTGGATCATCTCGAAGAAGTGAACGGCGTCCCGCGCCTTGTTCGTTTGCAGGTGCCCGATCAAGTGCCAGCGCAGGCGGCCCGGGCACAAGGGGATTTTGGCTTTTGCTTCCTGGACCTTGTTCTCGCCGAACAGCGACAAGCCGAGGCCTGACGCCGCCCGGACACCCTCCGGCGGCTGGCCCTTACTGACGGCGACCAAGGTGACTGAGGCCGGGTCACGATGGGCCCGATGGCACGCAGCGGCCATCCGATGGCGGAGCGATTTGAGGTTGGCGGCGAGGTCCACGTGGCCAAATTAGAAACGGGCCGACCAAAAACAAGCCCCGGAGCCGGAACCGCCCTGGCGAAGAGCACAGAAAAGTCGAAGGGCGGGCGTCTTGCAACGCCCGCCCTGACCCAAACAAACAACAGTTTTGAGACGCCGTCGGCAAATTACGGCGCCAACTGGTATAGTCCCTACGGCTGACCCACGCTAAACCCCGCCGGGAGCACCCACTCCCCGGTGTGCTCGCGATTCGACGCCGACTGAAACGACTCACCGTTCGGCATCAAAGTCTTTTCCATCCCGCTCTCACCCAGCCCAAGCCCGGGCGCCAGACCGGCGCGCGATTCGCCGGCGGCAAATGTACCCATGGCCCAGTCGGTTGGAGTGTGAGCTGTGCCGGAACCCTCCGGGTTCGTTGAAAGCCCGACGCTGACGACATACAGCCCCGCCACCGTAGCAGCGAATGCTCCGGCCCAAGCCGGGCGAATTTCCCAGCGGGTGAACAGTCTCGACCACCAAGGCTCCCGAGCCTGCTCGGCGGCCAGTTGCGACCGGATGGAGGCTGCCAGGCGGTCGAAGTACCCTGGTGGCGGTTGTTCGTGGCGCTTGAGCGCCAGCAAGCGCCGAAGCGCCTGAAATTCGTTGTCCAGCGAGTTCATACAGACTTCACGTAATCGGACAGGAGGGCCTGCAACTGCTGCCGCGCATAGAACAGGCGTGAGCGCACGGTGCCGACGTTGCACCCCAGGACTTTCGCGATCTCTTCATGCGTCATGCCTTGGATGTCGTGCATCGTCACCACCAACCTGTGTGTTTCTGACAGTTTTTGCATCGCCGCGTTCAATCTCTGCTGCAACTCGCTCAGCGTGGCCTCCTTGTGGGGGGTGTGTTCGGACACGAACGCCACCAGGTCGGGGTCGGTCTCGGCGTTGAAATCCAGATCGTTCAGGCTCACGTCGGCCTGCCGGTTCCGACGGGCCTTGAGGAAGTTCAAGGTGCGGTTGACGGCGATGCGATAGATCCAGGTCCCAAAAGTGGAGTCGCCTTTGAACGTGTTAAGGACGCGAAACGCCTTGATGAACGCCTCCTGGGTCAGGTCGTTGGCGTCCTCGTGGTTGGCCGTCATGTGGTACACCGCTCCATACACCCGCGCCTGGTGGTGCCGGACGAGCGCATCGTAGGCGTCCAGGTCTCCCTCCTGCGCGCGCCGCAGGAGGGAGATTTCGTCGAAATCGGGCGTTGAAGAAGTGGAGGACGCCGGTTGGTCGGGCGTGCTGGCCATGGCGGGTGGAAGGGCTGTCCGCCTCAGCTCCCGAGGTCGTCCGTCTGGTGCGCGATGTACTCCGCCGCCCCCGCGAGCCGTTCCCGGCCCTCGGTGGGCGAAAGGCTGCGTAACGCCGCTTGGGCTGAGGTGCACAGCGATCGGATCACGGAACGCGCCTCGGGCAGGGCCTCGGTGCGCTCGAAAAGCTCGGCCAGTGGCCTCATGAAGCCTGGCTCCCAGGCCGCCACGATGCGCTCGAGGAATCGTCGTTCGTCGGCGGAGGCCCGTTCCCAAGCCACGATCACCGGCAAAGTGGGTTTGCCCCCAACGAGGTCCGTGCGGAGCGATTTGCCGGCGCGGACTTCGCTGCCGAACACATCCAGACAGTCGTCGTACACCTGGTAAGCCGTCCCCAGCGCCAGTCCGTAGTCACGGAGCGCCCGACCGTCGCTTGCCGAACCGCCACTGAGGTGGGCGCCCAACTCGCAGGAGACCGCGAACAACTCGGCCGTCTTCATCCGCAGCACGCGAAAGTACTCCCCCCGGGACGTGCGAAGCTGATGCTGCCGCTGGCTTTGGATGATCTCGCCGGTGCAGACGGTCTTTGTCGCCGAAGAGACCGCCCGGCAGACCTCGGTTGTGGGGAAGCTCGCGGCCAGCTTGAGGGCGTGCGCGAACAGGCAGTCCCCGACGAGGACCGACGTGGTGTTGCCAGCCTGGGCGGCGAGCGTCGGACGACGACGGCGTATCTGCGCCTGGTCCACGACATCATCGTGAACCAGGGTGGCCAGGTGGACCATTTCAATGATGGTGGCCGCCGTCACGAGGTCATCGTTGATTCCGCCGGTGGCTTCACCACTCAGCGCCACGAGCGCCGGGCGCAGTTGCTTGCCCTGATTCAGCAAGGCGTAGCGGGCGTGGGCGGCGACTTCGGGCTCAAATTCCGCCACCTGTTCGGCCAGGCGGCCGGCCACCGCCCGCAGAAAGGGCTCCACGGGCGCCACGATCGCTTTCCAAGCGGGGGCGCCGGCAGGGTTAAGCGGATCGGCAAGAGCAGCTCCTGCCGCCTTGGGTTCGGCAGCTAGCATGCCTACATTCTAGAAAGCGACGGAAGCCAAGTCAAACCGTTCCCTGGGCAGGGCGGCATCCGGGCCACGGCGGATTCACCAAGACGGGCCGAGACACCCCAACCATGTCCCGGGCGAATACCCGCAGTGGCGCGATCGTGGTGCAAATCAGAGCGCTTGCCCGCTTGGAGGCACCTTCGTTGGGGTACGGCCGTTCAGGCTCGGCAACGGGGCCGTGGCCAACCTCGCGAACTGCGGCACGCCAACCAAGACCGCGCTGACGCTCGGCGGCACCATTGCGGCGGAGGTTTATGGTGCCCCCGTTTCTTCGGCTACTTGCAAAGGCCCGCGCTTTGGCGGCAACGGACCAATCACCGTGTCGCAAACGTTTCGCATAACGACACGCCGGCGACGGCTGTCTCGACCACTGCCGCCGCCGCCAGGCCAGCCTCGGCCGCGCCGCGGCGAATGCCGCTGTTTTTGCCTTTCGGAACAAGGTGAACGGCGGGACCAACGCAGCCGTCGGGACGATCTCGCTGTTTGCGGACGCGTTGACCAATTTGGCCGCTCCAAAAATGAGTTGCTCCCCACAGGCCGGGCGCCAAGTCCGAAAGCTGAATCGCAAGCGGTACGCGCCGGCGGCTTGGGAGCGCATCGCAGACGCCCGTTGCACGAAGGCTCTTGATCCCCTAGCTTCCTGGCGTGTCGCACTTGCGCGATGACCCTACCACGTTGAAGGCGCTGCAAGAGGCGATCTACCGGGATCGTATCCGCCTCGCCCGCGCGCGGACGTTCCAACAGCGATTGGCCGGAGTGGTCGAGCTTTCCAAGTTCATGTTTGGCATGATGCATGCCGGCGCGATGAACCAACTCGGCACGACCGATGAACTGGCTGGTTGGGAGGAAGTCCGGCGCTGGATGAAACGGTTGGACCGGGCGCGCGAGCATGGTTTTTACGTGACGGCCAAACCCGCTGGCGCATGACGTTGGAGGATCTCGCCATCAAGGTTGTGGAAGCCGCGGAGGCTGCTGGCGTTGACTTCTTGGCCGTCGGGGCCATCGCAGAGCGCCCGCGCGTCGCGCTCGCTTCCATCCCGCCGCGGTAACCGACCCGTTGGCCGCAATTTCGGCAGAATGCCGCAAACCCAACCAAGAAAACGCAGAAACCCGATCCGACCCCATGACCACGCCCCGCCAGCCCCACCCTGCTTGCAAGCGAGAAAAATTTTTCTTCCGGTCGAAAGCCGCCATGCCGGTAGTGCCGGTCGGAGGATTGCCACTGTTCCGCCACCGGAAGTTGGCGGCGCTCGGCCGGGACGCCGCCATGATGTTGGGCGTGGTCCTGCTGAGCCTGGCCTGCGCGGGCCAGGTCACCTCGCATTCCGAAGGTCTGCACGGCTATATCGGCTTCGGCCATGAGAAATTGCCGGCCGAGGGCGGCTACAGCGCAGGCATGGGCTTTTACGCCGCAGTGTGGCCGCTGGTGGACCAGCCGCTGGCCGACTTCCAGATCGGCCTGCCGAGTTCATGGATTCAGCCGGACAATTCCGACAACAAAGACACGCCGTTATGCCCGGAAGGCACTTTGGCCCGGCGCTGGAAGGAGCGGGGGCCGACCTGGAGCAGCGTGTTCCAAACGGTCGAGGGCGGCCTGGGCTACTGGGCGGGCAACCACTTCCGCTACGGCCCGCCCAAGTTCAGCATGAACGCCACTCCGCAGTGCTACGACTATGAAATCGGTTCGCCGGGCTGGTCCTTCTTCTACAGCAACGAGGCGCTGCCGGATAACCGCCTCGGCATCGCGCAACTCAGCAACCGCCTGCTCATCCCGCCCGACGCACTGCCGTTCCAAGGCAATCCCAACGGCGAGTTCCTCGGCTACTCCTGGATGGCGCTGCCGTTCACGGACGCCACGACCGACGACCCGCCCACGGGAGACCAGAGTTGGACCTGCTTCCTCAGCGCCGCGAACTTCAAAGGCCCCATCGCCTACTACATCCCCGAGACGTGGAGCAAAATCGGCAAGCTCTTCAACTACCCCTTCCTGTATGGCCGCGGCCTGGATGCGCGTCCCGGCGTGATGGGCGGCGGCGCCATGGAGATCAACACCGTCCCGCGCTTCGATGCCACGGACGCGCAGGGCAACACCTACTCGAAGCTGCCGAAGCTCCAGTGGCCGGTGGACGTTGATGGCTGCGCCTACCTGGTTCAAGACGTGACCTACTACTCGAAAGCCGCGCTCTACGATGCCTTCAAGGCCTGGCGCGACGGCGGCCCCGCCTGCTCCGGGCGCTTTGATGAAAGAGGCGCGTTCAAGCCGAAGCTCAACACGCGCACCACCCGCTACGACCAGGCCGGTAAGAAAATCGTCGGCGTCGAGCGTGCCTTCGATACGCGCATCTTCGAGGGCAACGTCTGGGGCCTGCAATGGTTCACCAACAATCTCGCTGGCAAAGGCCTGTTCCCGCAGTACTACAAACACGTCGGCGACGAGCGCATCGCTGTGCCGGCTTCCGAAGTGCCTCCGGAGACGGGATTGCACGATCAGCCATTCAAGCTGGCCACGGCGGGCGTGCCCTACACTTCGCCCACGGTAGGTGCTTGGGCCGAACCCGGCCCGAAGCTTGGCCCCTACACGGTCAAGCTCGTGGACGGCTCGGTCGTGACGTACTCGTGGTACCGCTTCGTGGATCAGCCCTCCTTCCAGCAATACCGCTGGAGCGCCGAGAAGAAAGCGAAGCTGCAAGCCTTCGTTGAAAGGCTGCACGCGGCTTGGCCGATGGACCGGGACTACATGCGCCCGCCGACCCGCGGGAAGCTGGCCGCTCTCGACCCGGCGCTGATTGTAACGCCGCCACGAGGACTGGAAATCGGCTACGTCCCCATCGTCACGCGGCAGGCTGCGGAATAGAGCCGCCGCCCCGGAAACGGCCACGTCGCCCCAAGACCTCCACTCCGCCGTCCTCGCTCTCAAGTGAAAATACAACTCCTGTCGCTGGCCCTCTTTGTCCTCTACGCCGCGCCGGTTCCGGCATGGTCCGCCGCCAAGGGCCAGCCCTTGACGATCCCCGACTTCACCAAGGGCGACGCCATTCCCGCAAAGGCGAAACACGACTGGAATCTCGGCCCCACGGGGCTGCGCGGCTGGATTTTCTGCGACCAGATGGTGACCACCGACGCGCGACAGATCGCCATCACCCAGGTGGAGAAGGGTTCTCCCGCCGATGGCGTGTTCCTGGTCGGCGACGTCATCCTCGGAGTCGGCGGCAAGCCGTTTTCACACGACCCGCGCACTGAGTTCGGCAGGGCCGTCACCCTCGCCGAATCGGAGGCGGGCACAGGCAAACTGGCGGTGACCCGCTGGCGGGCTGGCCGGGCTGAGGAAGTTGTGCTCAAGCTCCCGATGCTGGGCAGCTACTGCGCCACCGCTCCCTACGACTGTCCGAAATCCCAGCGCCTTCTCGAACAGGGGTGCAAGGCGTTGGCCGGGAAAGTCGCCCAAGCCCCACATCGGGACGATCCCATCGTGCGCTGCCTCAATGCGCTTGCCCTCTTGGGCAGCGGTGATCCGGCCTGGCTCCCCCTGGTGAAGAAGGAAGCCCAGTGGGCGGCGGGCTTCTCGGAGGACTCGATGCAAACGTGGTACTACGGCTACGTCATGATCCTGCTCTCCGAGTATGTGCTGGCGACCGGCGACCAGTCGGTAATGCCGGGCCTGCGGCGCCTGGCGCAGGAAGCTACCAACGGGCAGAGCGCCGTGGGCTCCTGGGGACACAAATTCGCCAGACCCGATGGCCGTCTCCACGGTTATGGCATGATGAATTCTCCGGGCGTGCCGTTGACCATCGGCCTGGTGCTGGCGCGCGAGGCCGGCGTGAAGGACCCGGAGGTGGCCCGCGCCATCGAACTCAGCGCCCGCCTGTTGCGGTTCTATATTGGCAAAGGAGCGATTCCCTACGGCGACCATCACCCGTGGATTGAGACCCACGAAGACAACGGCAAGTGCGGCATGGCCGCCGTTCTCTTCAACCTGCTGGGCGAAGCCAGCGGAGCGGAGTTCTTTTCCCGCATGAGCCTTGCCTCCCACGGATCGGAGCGCGACACCGGGCATACCGGCAATTTCTTCAACCTCCTGTGGGCGATGCCGGGCATAGCCCTATCCGGCCCCCAAGCCACAGGTGCCTGGATGCAGGAATTCGGCGCCTGGTATTTCGACCTCGCCCGCCGCTGGGACGGCACATTTGCCCATCAGGGACCGCCCGAGCCGGACCACGACAGCTACCAAGGCTGGGACGCCACCGGGGCCTACCTGCTGGCCTACGCGATGCTGCTGAAGAAACTCTACCTGACGGGCAAGCGTCCCGCGGTAATCCCGCAGTTGGACGCCGCGGCGGCCCAAGCACTCCTCCAGGATGGCCGCGGCTGGGACAACAAGGACCGCCACAGCGCCTACGAAAAACTCAGTGCGGACGAGCTCCTGGAGCGTCTCGGCAGTTGGTCGCCGGTGGTGCGCGAGCGGGCCGCGATGGCCTTGGGCCAGCGCAAGGATGCGCCCGTTTCGGCGGTGGTGAAATTGCTGGAATCTCCGCGCCTCGAAGCCCGCTACGGCGCGTGCCAGGCGATTGCCGAGCTTCGCCAGCGCGGCGCGCCCGCCGTGGAGCCGCTGAGGAACTTGCTGGTGCAGGAAGATTTGTGGCTGCGCATCAAGGCCGCCGAAGCGCTCGCCGCCATCGGCGCACCCGCTTTGAAGACGGTGCCCCAACTGCTTGAACTGCTGGCCCAGGTGGACCCGCAGAACGACCCGCGCGGCATGCAGCAGCGGTATCTCTCCTTCGCCCTATTCGATCGCGGCGGGATGCTCAGCCGTTCGCTGGACGGGGTGGATCGCGAGGCGCTTTATCGGGCCGTGCGGGCCGGGCTGAAGAATCAGGACGGCCGCGCCCGGGGCAGTTTCGGATCAGTCTATCAAAAACTCTCTTACGAGGACATCGAGCCTTTGTTGCCCGCCATTTACCAAGCCGTCATTGAGCCGGCGCCCAGCGGCGAAATGTTTGCCGATTCGATTCGCGTGGAAGGGTTGCGCCTTCTGGCCAAACATCGGATACAGGAAGGCATCCGCGCCTGCGTCAACTACACCCGTGATCAAAATCCCTGGGCCAGCGAGCAGAGAACGCCGGAGATCATGAAGATCCTCCGCCACTACGGCACGCACGCCAAAGCCGTCATACCGGAGCTGAAGCAGATCGCCGACTATTTTGAAAAGGACGAAAAGGACTTTCCCAAGCATCTGATGCTCCGCAAGGCCCAGTGTGTCCGCGACACGATCGCAGCGATTGAAGCCTCGGCGGAAACCCCGGAACTCATCCGCCTGCCATGAATCTGTCGCCTCTCGGAAGCTCCCTGAAACCGCTCGTCCTATTCCTCATCACCGCCCTCATCGCGGCCGCCAACGCCGAGGCCAAGCCACTCAAGGTCTTCATTCTCGCCGGCCAGTCGAACATGGAGGGGCCGGCGAATATCCGGACCTTCGACTACCTCGGCGACGACCCGGCCACCGCGCCCTTGCTCCGGCAGATGCGCGGCGACGACGGCAAGCCGCGCGTGTGCGACGGCGTCTGGATTTCGTACCTGACCGGCGATGGCGAGAAGAACTTTGAATTGGCGGGCAAACTGACGGCAGGCTTTGGCTCCCTGTGGGGATCCGACCCGACGAAGCCCGGTGACAAGATTGGCCCGGAGTTTACGTTCGGCCTGACGCTGGAAGCCGCACTCGCAGAGCCGGTGCTCCTCATCAAGACCGCGTGGGGCGGCAAGAGCCTGCACACGGATTTCCGGCCGCCCAGCGCGGGGCCGTATCAACTGAGTTCGTTTCAACGGGAGAATTACCCCAAACAGACCGGTCATGGCATTCCGAAGGATTTTGAGCAGTGGAAGACAGAAAAGGCCAGGGCCACCGGCGTGTATTACCGGCTGATGATGGAGCATGTGAGAAAAGTGCTGGCCGCTCCAGGGCGCATCGTCGCTGATTACGATGCCGCGCAGGGCTATGAGCTGGCCGGCTTTGTATGGTTGCAGGGCTGGAACGACATGGTGGATGGCCACGTCTATCCCGAGCGCGGGCGGCTTAATCGCTTCGATGCCTACTCGGAATTGCTTGCGGAGTTTATTCGCGATGTGCGACGGGACCTCAAAGCACCGAAGCTGCCATTCGTCATCGGCGTGATGGGGGTTGGCGGCCCGAATGCCGACAAGGACACCGTCGAATTTCGCAAGGCGATGGCGGCCCCGGCGGCGCTGCCGGAATTTGCGGGCAACGTCGTCGCCGTGGAGACCGCGCCGTTCTGGTCCGAGGAACTCGGAGCCATTGACAAGAAACACGAGCGGGTGCGGCAGATGCGCTGGTTCCTCGATTCGAAGCACAAAGATCACGCAAACGCCGATGGCCGGATGACCGAAGATGAGAAGCAGGCATCCGTGAAAAAGTATGAGGCCGAACTCATCGGCCCCGCCGAGGAAGCGATCTGGAAACGCGGCGCCTCCAATGCCGGTTATCACTACCTGGGCTGCGCAAAGACCTTTGCGCTGATGGGCAAGGCCTTCGCAGAGGCCAACCTCAAGCTGCTGGAGGACCAGCGGCGCTGACGGCTTTTCATCCGGACGCGATCATGACAATCAACATTTGTCTGCTGGCGGCAGTGTTGTCAGCTTTTCCCGCCTTGGCCTTTGGCGCAGCGCAGGAAGGTAAAATGGCTGGCCCGCAGTCCGAGGTTGGCGCCGGGGGGACGCAGGCGCAAACGCTGACCCCCATGCACTTGGGCGGCTACCTGAGTGCTAGCCACAGCGGTGCCCCCGAATCGTACAACGCCGGTTACACCATGTATGTGTCGCTGCTCGGGCGGCCGCAGTACGCGTATTACTCGCCCGATTTTCAGGCCAGCCTGAACATCGGCACCTGGATGACCCCGCAGTGCAACCCTGGTATTTATTGCACCATCGAAGGCGGTCCGGGCGTCGGCGGGGGGTATGGCAATCATTGGTGCAACCACGGCTTTGGCATCGGCGCCGTTGCGGGGAATGGCTTCACCAATTTCGCCAACGGTGTTTCGAGCGGCCGGGGCGTCGGGGTCTATGGCGCGGCGCAGCTCAGCCCGCGCCTGCTGTATCCGCCATACTTGGAGATGTTTCGCAACGGCACGAAAGGGCAGTTGGTCGGCTACGGCTACTTGGCGTTGCCGCTGCTCCCGGGCAAGGCCACCACGGATGGCTACCCGGTCCCCACGGGCGATCGTTGGTGGACGTTGTTCTTCAACACCGCAAACTTCCACGGCCCGGTCGCGGTCCTCACGCCGCACTTTTACTCGCAAGTGACGGTCGCGAACACCAATGCTGCCGGGAAAATGCTCGACTCGTGCTGGGCCGGGCCCAACAAGCAGATCGCGAACGAGTCACACTACGTTCCCGGGAAGGAATACGATGGGCCGGAGGGATCCTTCTTCCGCGTGGCCCCCTTGTTTGCCGCCATCAATCACGGGACCAATGGCAGCATCGCGCTGGCTAGTCCGACCGTTTACAGCCAGGCCGCGCTCTGGGACGGGGCGCAACAATGGTTCAACAACAACGGACCCGCGCCGGTCGGCCCGTTCAATGTTCAAGGCGCCGCGCTCCAGACGCCGACCACCGGCGCGTTCGGCTGGGGCGTTTATGACTCGCCGCAAGGAGCCTTGCCGATGGCCGTGGGCTCAAGCATCGGTTTTTACAATCCCGACTCCGCCTCCTGGGGCTACCAATGGGGGACGAATCAAGTGACCTACACCGAGTTCGCCGACGGAACGCCCGCCGTGGTGATGCCGGAGTTCTACCAGTTGAAAGATGGCGTTTGGGCGCCGGTTTCAGCGGCAGGGGTGCCGGCGCAGCTCGCAAGCGTGACCTTTGACAGCGGCGGCCCGCCGGCCACGCCCTCGACCTACTCGGTGCCCAGCGATCCCGCGTGGACGACTCCGGGGCCGGCGGCGGGGCCGTTTCAGGCGCGGATCGAGGATGGTGACGTGGTGACGTATTACTGGTTTCGCTTCGCGGACCAGCCGGCAATCATGAGAGCTGGACTGACTCCGGCCGAACGGGAACAACTTCAGGCCAACGTCGTGAAGATTCACACCGCCTGGACCAACGGCGGCACTTACATCGCCCCGCCGACCGTGGGTACCTTGGCCCAGGTTGACCCGGCCCTGCTGGTCACGCCGCCGCCGGGTCTGGAAGTCGGCTATGTGCCGGTGGCGAGCAACCAGTTCTGGGGCGGGTGGATTACGAACACCTGGAACCAGGCAACTTCGGGCAACTGGAGCGCGTCGGCCCGTTGGGCTTCCGGCAGCGCCCCGGAGGCCGGCGGGCACTCGTATTACCGGTTCACTTTCTCCCCGCCCGCGAGCTGCGTGGCCACCAACGACCTGAGCAACGGCTACGGCTACGGCGGCTACGCGGTCAACCAGTTGAACTTCTCGGGACCGGTAACGCTCACTGGCAACCCGATCACCCTCACCGCCGACGTGGGCGCTTATCCCCAGATCAACCAGAACAGCGCCAGCACGGTGGTCATCAACACGCCCTTGAAGCTGGATGTGTCCACGACGCTGCGGGGCACGGGCAACGGGCTGGTGATCATCTCGAATGTGATCTCGGGGCCGTGGCATTCGCTGACGGTCAGCAATTCCGGCACCTGGCGTCTCTGCGGTCTGACCCCCAACACCTACAGTGGCGGCACGCTCATCAGCAAAGGCACCGTGATCTGGGGCGCCGTGACCAACGGGGTCAGTCCCGACTGTAGTCTTGCCCTGGGCACCGGGCCGGTCACCCTGCGGAGCGGGGCGACGCTGCGATTCGAGCGCGCCAATCCGACGAATACGTTGATCTTGAACGGCGGCTCGCTCCACGCCGCCAACAGCGCGGGGGTGAACTG